>DASVOL010000835.1:0-21506 GCA_036383375.1 Bradyrhizobium sp.
CTATCATCCGGTCGTGCTGGCGAAGCTTGCGCTCGGGATCGAGAACATCAGCCGTGGCCGCTTCGCGATCAATCTGGTCAATGCCTGGAACCGGCCCGAGCTCGACAAGGCCGGCATCGGTTTCGCAGAGCACGACGCCCGCTACGCCTACGGCCGCGAGTGGATCACTGTGGTGTCGCGCCTGATGCAGGGTGAGCGGCTGACCTACAAGGGTGAGCATTTCGATGTCAGGGACTATGTGCTGCGGCCCGGCAGCCTCTATCGGCCGCGGCCATTGATCTATGTCGGCGGCGAATCCGAACCGGCGCGCGCCCTGGTTGCCGATCACGGCGATGTCTGGTTCATCAACGGACAGCCGCTCGACGACGTCGCCGGCCTGATCGCCGACGTGGCCGCGCGGCCCAGGGCCACGGCTCCACTTCGCTTCGGGCTGTCCGCCTTCGTGATCGCGCGCCAGACCCGGGCTGAGGCTGAGGCGGCCTACGAGCGGCTGTTCGATCTCTCCATGAAGGATGCGCCGATCAAGGCGATCCAGAAGCAAAACACCGATCCCAAGGTGGTGATGATGCAGACCATGCAGAAATCGGCGCGGGTTGGCAGCAATGGCGGCACGGCCGCGGGATTGGTCGGGAGCTATGACGAGGTGGCGGCCCGCATCCAGGGCTTCCATGCCGCCGGCATCGAGCTCTTCATGCTGCAGTTCCAGCCGTTCGAGGCCGAGATGGAGCGCTTTGCGAGGGAGATCATCCCGCGCGTTCGTGTGCAGTCACCTGCCGGTGACAGTCCGGCACAGTTAGCCGGCTCGCGCTGATGTGTCAGGCGCTCGTGGCGGTCGCCGGTTGTCGTGCAAAGCGGCTCACCGGCCGCGGCAATCCAAAATGCTCGCGCAGGGTGGTGCCGGTGTAATCGCGCCGGAACAGCCCCCGTTGCTGCAGGATCGGCACGACGGTGTCGACGAACACGTCCAACCCGATCGGCAATACGTCCGGCATCAGGTTGAAGCCGTCGGCCGCGCCCGCCCTGACCCAGGCCTCGATGTCGTCGGCGATCTGCTCGGGCGTGCCGACGATGATCCGGTGGCCGACGCCGCCTCCGAGCGCGCGCAGCAACTGACGGACGGTGAGATTGCCGCGGCGCGCGATGTTCACCGTTCCCTGAAACATGGTGTGGTTGGCGTTGGCCGGCAGCGGCAGCGGATCGGGCAGGGGCTTGTCGAGCTCGAGGATAGCCGGGTCGACCTGCAATGTGCCGGCCAGTCGCGCAAGGCTGTATTCGATCGGAACCAGCTCCCAGAGCTCGTCTTGCCGCCGCCTGGCTTCATCTTCCGTGCTGCCGATGACGGTCGCGAGCCCCGGCAGAATCACGATGGAGTTTCCGGCGCGGCCGTATGCGGCAGCCCTGGCACGCAGATCGCGCGCATAGGCGACGCCTTCGTCGATCGTTTGTGCCAGCGTAAACACCGCTTCCGCTTGCGCAGCGGCGAGGTCGCGGCCGTCGCTCGATCCGCCGGCCTGAACGGTGACGGGACGTCCCTGCGGCGAACGCGGCACGTTGAGTGGACCGGTCACGCTGTAGTGGGTGCCGCGATGTCCGATCGGGTGGACTTTTGATGTATCGACGAACCGCGCCGCCTCCTTGTCGCCGATAAAGGCATCGTCTTCCCAGCTGTCCCACAACGCATGGACGACTTCGGCGAACTCCTTGGCACGGTCGTAGCGCGCCTTGTGCTCGAGCACGGTGGGAAGGCCGAAGTTGCGGCTGGCTGCGGCATCGGCCGTGGTCACGGCGTTCCAGCCGGCGCGACCGCCGCTCACCAGATCCAGCGTCGCGAAGCGGCGCGCGATGTTGTACGGCTCGTTGTACGTGGTCGACGCCGTCGCGATCAGCCCGATGTGGCTGGTCGCTGCGGCGACGGTCGCCAGCACGATCGTCGGCTCCAGCGACATGAACGAGCGGTAGTCGATGCGGTCGGTGATGGCGGGCGTGTCGGCCAGGAAGATCGCATCGAGCTTGCCGCGCTCCGCGATCTGGGCGACGCGCACGTAGTGGCCGACGTCGAAGCAGGCGCGCGGGTCGCTGTCGGGCAGCCGCCAGGCCGACGCGTAGACGCCGGAATGCAGAAGATTGACGTTGAGGTGAAGCTGACGATGAGACATGGCGGCCGTATCTGCGATGATGCTTGTCGCTTGATATCGGCATGATGTGCGCGGGAAAATGCATCGCGATGCGGAGCGCGTAAAAAGAAATATCCGTCCCCGCCGGCGCGCCTTGTGCGCAAGCTCGTGTCGCGTGATCCGCCGATCACGCAACATCCGGCATGCGGCGACACGAATCTTCTTTGCGCAGCAAGGCAGGTGAAAGCTTCGTCCAACTCTCCGCAAATATCTGAAATTGCCAGTCGGGCTGGCGCGCGCAACGATGTCTCGTGGCGTGCCCCGCGCCGCAACCGATCCGCCTGGAGTTTTCCATCATGCCGAACCCGTCTCATCGCGCCGAACGCGTATCCGCGCCTGAAGGCTCGGTCGCGTTCGAGGCCGACGTGCTGGTGATCGGTGGCGGCCCCGCGGGGACCTGGGCTGCGGTCAGCGCCGCCGAGCGCGGCGCACGGGTGGTGCTCGCCGACAAGGGATTTTGCGGCACCTCGGGCGCCACTGCCGCGGCGGGAACGGGCGTCTGGTACATCGATCCGGATCCGGCCCTGCGCGAGGCCGCGATGGCCAATCGCGAGAAGATGGGCGGCTATCTCCAGGATCGCCGCTGGATGGCGCGCGTGCTCGACAGCACCTATCAGCACAGCAATCGCCTGGCCGATTGGGGATATCCCTATCCGGTGGACGGCCGCGGCACGTCGCAGCGCAACTCGCTGCAGGGCCCCGAATACATGAGATTGATGCGCAAGCGTACCAAGCAGGCCGGTGTCACCATTCTCGACCACAGCCCGGCGCTTGAACTGCTCGTCGACGACGACGGGGCCGTCGCCGGCGCCAGCGGCGTGCGCCGGCAGAAGCAGGATCGCTGGACGGTGCGGGCCAAGGCGGTGGTGATCGCGACCGGCGGCTGCGCATTCCTCAGCAAGACGCTCGGATCGAACGTGCTGACCGGCGACGGCTATCTGATGGCCGCCGAGGTCGGTGCCGAATTCACCAGCATGGAGTTTTCCAACCCCTATGCGATCTCACCGGCGTTCGGCTCGGTGACCAAGACGTTGTTCTACGGCTGGGCCAGCTTCACCTATGACGACGGCAGCGTGGTGCCCGGCGCGGCGTCGAAGGGCGGACGATCGGCGATTGCGCGGGCCCTGCTAGAGGGCCCGGTCTATGCCCGGCTGGACAAGGCGGATCACGATGTGCGGCATCAGATGCGCGTATCGCAGCCGAATTTCTTCCTGCCGTTCGATCGCACCGGGATCGATCCCTTCAAGGACCGCTTTCCCGTCACGTTGCGGCTGGAGGGAACGGTCAGGGGGACCGGCGGCCTTCGTATCATTGACGACAGTTGCGCCACCAGCGTGCCGGGGCTCTATGCGGCCGGCGACGCGGCGACGCGCGAATTGATCTGCGGTGGCTTCACCGGTGGTGGCAGCCACAACGCCGCGTGGGCGATGTCGTCGGGAGCCTGGGCCGGGCAGGGCGCCGCTGACTACGCCACCCAGGTCGGACCAGTCGCCGGGCGCAAATTGTCGTCCGCGGGCGCCGTGGCGTTTCGAAGCCGGCGGCGCCGTGCATTCGCGCCGGCCGCGCTGGCAAGGGCCGTTCAGGCCGAGGTCTTCCCGTACGAGCTGAACTACTTCCGCGAGGCATCGCGATTGCAGGGCGCGCTCGGGCGTCTCGACGCGGCGTGGCGTGACGTATCGGAAGCGGACGCCGCCGACACATCCGAGATCGTGCGGGCGCGCGAGGCCGCGGCGATGTTGGCGACCGCGCGGTGGATGTACCGCAGCGCGCTCGCCCGTCAGGAAAGCCGCGGCATGCATCGCCGCGACGACTTCCCCGAGCAGGACAGCCGGCAGCGGCATTACGTGACGGCCGGCGGCCTCGACGAGATCTGGACCTCGGCCCGGCCCCATGCCGAGGCCGGCTATGCGGAGGCTGCGGAGTGATCGAGGTCATCGACGGCGAGCGCTGTACGTCCTGCGATATCTGTGTCAACGTCTGCCCCACCAACGTGTTTGACAAGACGGACGGAATTCCGGTAATCGCCCGGCAAGGCGATTGCCAGACCTGCTTCCTCTGCGAGCTCTATTGTCCCGAGGATGCGCTCTATGTTTCGCCCTTTGCGGATCAGGTGCAGCCGATCGACCTCGTTGCGCTCAGGCAAACGGACAGCATGGGCAGCTATCGCCGGGCCGTGGGCTGGACCGATGAGACCAGCGATCGCCGCGGCGTCGACCGCAGCTATTTGCTCTTTGGTCATTGAGGCGCGGCTGCGCGCGTGACGACCAAGACGACCCTATGGACCGACTGAATGAACGTGCATCAATCCCTGACGGCAGCGGAACCTGTCGAGACGCTGTCGCCGTTGGCGCATCCGCCGACCACGGCCGACGCCATGGTCCGGTTCGAGCGGGTCGCGAAAGCCTACCCGGCTTATCGCGACAAGCCGAGCGTGCAGGCGCTGAAAGACATCGACTTCGCAATTCCGCGTGGCTCGATTACCGGTGTGATCGGGCGTTCCGGTGCCGGAAAATCCAGCCTGGTGCGGCTGATCAACGGGCTGGAGAAGCCATCGAGCGGCCGTGTCGTCGTCGACGGCCGCGATATCTCCGGGCTTTCGGGCCGCGATCTGCGCCTGGCGCAGCGTTCGATCGGCATGATCTTCCAGCATTTCAATCTGCTCTCGTCGCGCACGGCGGCCGACAATATCGCGCTGCCGCTCGAGATTGCGGGCTGGTCGAGGCGGGACATCGCGGTTCGCGTCGCGGAGCTGCTCGAGCTCGTCGGCATCGCGGACAAATATGATCGCTACCCGTCCGAGCTGTCGGGCGGCCAGAAGCAGCGCATCGGCATCGCCCGCGCACTGGCGACGCGGCCGAACGTCCTGCTGTCGGACGAGGCGACGTCGGCGCTCGATCCGCAAACAACCCGTTCGATCCTCGATCTCCTCGCCAACATCAATCGCGAGCTCGGCGTCACCATCGTCCTGATCACCCACGAAATGTCGGTGGTGCGTCAGCTCGCCAAGGAAGTCGTGGTGATCGACGGCGGTCATATCGTCGAGCGTGGTCACGTCGCCGACATCTTCACCCATCCCGCGCATCCGGTCACCCAGGCATTCCTCTCCGAGGTGATCGGCGACAGCGTTCCGGTGTCGCTTGCAAGCCGCCTGCAACCGCAGCCGGTTGCCGGTGGTCGCGCCGTCATTCGCGTCCAGGTTCGCGGTGCCGATGCCGGTGACACCATCGTCGCCCGCCTTGCGCGCGAGCTCTCGATCGACGTCGCGCTGCTGTCGGCCCGGATCGATGAGATCGGCGGTCAACATGTCGGCTCGCTGTCGCTGGGCATTCCCGGTGGCGAGGCCGCGGCCGACAAGGCGGCTGCGTATCTCTCCCAGAACAACCTCCCGGCGGAGCGTCTCGGCTATGTCGCGTGAACTCCTCAACCTGATCGTTCAGGCCACCGGCGAGAGCCTGTTCATGGTGTCGATCGCCGCATTGATCGCCACCGCGTTCGGACTTCCGATCGGCGTCTTCCTCGCCACCAGCCGCAAAGGCGAGTTGTTCGCCGCGCCGGCGGTCAACAGCGTGCTGGGCATTATCGTCAATGCGACACGCTCGACACCGTTCATCATCCTCGTGGTCGCCATCATCCCGTTCACGCGCCTGATCGCGGGCACCTCCATTGGCTCGGGCGCGGCGATCGTGCCGCTGACCATCGCTGCGATGCCGTTCATCGCGCGATTGGTCGAGGGGGCGATCCGTGAGGTCGATGCCGGCCTGATCGAGACCGCGTCGTCGTTTGGCGCCAGCCCTCTGCAAATCGTGCTCAAGGTTCTCATTCCGGAAGCGTTGCCGGGCCTCGTGCTTGCGCTGACACTCGCGGTCGTCAGCCTGCTCGGCTATTCGGCGATGGTCGGCGCGGTCGGCGGCGGCGGGTTGGGGGACCTTGGCATCCGGTACGGCTACCAGCGTTTCATGCCTGAAATGATGCTCGCGGTCGTCGTCGTCCTGATCGCGCTGGTGCAGACCGTGCAGACCGCCGGCGACTATCTCGCGCGCCGCGTCAACCGCCGCCTGCGCCACCGCTGAGACCGGCCGCGATCTCTTCGGCGACCTTCTTTGCAAAACTGACGATTCCTGTGGAGACCCAAATGTCCTTTCGTTCCCTTGTTGTGTTTGCCGGCGTGCTCACGCTTTGGTCGGCGTCTGTCGCGGCGGAGACCATCAAGATCGGCGTGACGCCGGGGCCGCATGCGCAGATCCTCGAGGCCGTGAAGCCGATCGCGGCAAAGAACGGGCTCGACATCCAGCTGGTCGAGTTCTCCGACTATGTGGTGCCGAACGCAGCGCTCGACGCCGGCGATATCCAGGCCAATTCGTTCCAGAACCAGCCATATCTCGACAACCAGAAGGCCGATCGCGGTTACAAGATCGAGGCGGTGGGGCTGACGGTCAACTTTCCGATCGGCGTCTATTCCAAGAAGCACAAGAGCTGGGCGGACATTCCGGACGGCGGCAAGATCTCGATCCCGAATGATCCGACCAACGGCGGCCGCGCCCTGCTGCTGCTGCGTGACAAGGGGGCGATCAAATTGAAGGACGGCGTCGGGTTCAAGCCGACTGTCCTGGATGTCGCCGACAATCCGAAGAAGCTCAAGTTCGTCGAGGTCGATGCAGCCCAGGCGCCTCGTGCGCTCGACGATGTCGATGCCGCAGTGATCAACACGAACTACGCGACCCAGGCTGGCCTCGATCCGGTCAAGGACCCGATCCTGCGCGAGGACCCGAAGGGGCCTTACGTCAACCTGATCGCGGTTCGCGCCGCGGACAAGGACAAGCCGTGGGTCAAGATCCTCGTGGACAGCTATCACACCGCTGAGGTCAAAGAGTTTGTCCTGACCAAATTCAAGGGCGCCGTGCTGCCGAGCTGGTAGCCGCGGCCGGCGACAACGCGCCGGCCGAAATCAGGCCGTGACCTTATTCGGCGGCGTCGGAGCGGACTGCGTTCGAGGGCAAGTGCCGGTAGCCTGCACCGGGATGCGTGGCATGAAGGCGCGGTCCGCGCTCCGGGAACAGCTTTTCCCGCAGCGTGCCTTCGCGATAGGCCGTCTTGTATACGCCGCGTGATTGCAGTTCCGGCACCACGAGGTCGACAAAGGCGTCGAGCGATTCAGGGGCGACGAGGCGGAACAGGTTGAAGCCGTCGACGTCAGTGTCGTCCGCCCAGGCGATCAGCTCGTCCGCGACATCCTGCGGCGAGCCGACCACGAAGGGGGATCGTGCGCCGACGCGGCTCAGCGTCGCAAGATCGCCGACCTTGACCGGGCGGTCGCTTCGCAGCGTGAAGTTCTCCACCATCGACTGGATCGCGTTGCTCTCGACATATTGCACCGCCTGGTCGGGGCGATAGGTCGAGAAATCGATGCCGGTCCAGCCCGAGAGCAGTGCGAGCTGCCCGGTCTGGTCGACATGTGCGGCATAGTCCGCGAGCAGATCTTCGGCTTCTGCCCGGGTCGGCGCGACGATCACGGTCGCGCCGGCGAACAGGCGGATATCATAGGGATCGCGCCCGAATTCCTTCGCGGCGCTCCTGATGTCGCGGACCGCGCGGGCGAGAATTGGCCTGGTCTGCCCGTTGAGGAAGATGGCTTCCGCATGCCGGGCCGCGAAGGCGCGGCCGCGCTTCGAGGTGCCGGCCTGATAGAGCAGCGGCGTGCGTTGCGGGGAGGGCTCCGCGAGGTGGATGCCGTCGACCTTGTAGAGCGGCCCTTCATGACGGACGCGATGGATTTTGGAAGGATCGGTGAAGATGCGGGCTGCACGGTCCCGGCGCACCGCGTCATCCTCCCAACTGCCCTCCCATAATTTGTAGCTCGCAGCGAGGAATTCTGCGGCCGCCTCGTAGCGTTCGTCATGGGCGCGATTGGCGTCGAGGCCCATGCCGCGGGCGCCGCTGTCGAGATAGCCGGTCACGACGTTCCAGCCGATCCGCCCGTTGGTGAGATGATCGAGCGTCGAGAAGCGGCGCGCCAGCTGGTAAGGGTGTTCATAGGTGAGGTTGGACGTGATGCCGAAGCCGAGATGCCTGGTGACCAGCGCCATGGCGGAGACCAGCAGGGTCGGCTCGGCATTGGGCAATTGAACGGCGTGACGGAGTGCGGTGTCCGGACTATTGCCGTAGACGTCATAGGTGCCGAACACGTCAGCCAGGAAGATGCCGTCGAGCAGTCCTCGCTCGGCGGTCCTTGCATAATTGACCCAGTAATCGAGCGAGTTGTAGTCGAGCGAGGTGTCGCGCGGATGCGACCACAGGCCGGCCCAATTGTGGCTCGGCGCCATCATGTTGAATGCGTTGAAGCGAAGCTCTCTCGATTTTGCCATCGACTTGTTCCGACAGTGATCGTGTCGGGACAACGTAACAGCTTGCCTTCGCGACTTTGTTTTCTATTCGAACGGTCTGCGAAAGAATTCTGCTGCAGCGGAATTGCCAGACAGCACGTTACGCTCATTGCTGTGCGCGGCAGGGCGGGCGCGTTCATGCAGCTCAGCCCGCGGATCGTTGCCGCGCTGTGTGAGCCGCGATCTCACGCGCCGGCACCGGCCGCCGGCACGCGAAACAAATGCATTGCGCCGGATGTTCCGTCTGAAAAATTCAGGATGCCGTTGCGTGAGACGTCAGCACGTCCATCGCTATTTTCCTGGACATCTCGACAGCCGCAAAGTCGCTGCGCATCATTTCGCGACTTTCAGCGTGTGGTTCACCGATCCCAGGAGAGTTCGAAATGCCGGTCGATACGAAGAATCTCGAGACGCTCGCCCTGCACGGCGGGTCCTACCGGTCCGATCCCGCGACCGGTGCGGTGGCGGTTCCGATTTATCAGACCACCTCGTTCCAGTTCGAGAACACCGACCATGCCTCGCGGCTGTTCGCGCTGGAAGCGATCGGACAGATCTACACAAGGATCAAGAACCCGACGGCCGACGCCTTCGAGGAACGGCTGGCGGCGCTGGAAGGCGGCGTCGGCGCGCTCGCCGTGGCGTCGGGCCAGACCGCCTCGGCCTTTGCCATCTTCAACCTCGCCCAGGCCGGCGACAACATCGTCTCTTCGACCGATCTCTATGGCGGCACCTGGACGCTGCTGTCGCAGACCCTGAAGCAGTTCGGCATCGAGGTGCGGTTCGTCGATCCAGCCGATCCCGAGAATTTCCGCCGTGCCACCGATGCGAAGACCCGGGCCTATTTTGCGGAAACCCTGCCCAATCCCAAGCTCAACGTGTTCCCGATCAGGGAAGTGGCCGACATCGGCCGTTCGCTCGGCGTGCCGCTGATCCTCGACAACACGGCGGTGCCGTTGATCGCACGTCCGTTCGAGCATGGTGCCGCGATCGTGGTCTATTCGACGACGAAGTATATCGGTGGCCACGGCACGTCGATCGGTGGTGCGATCATCGATGGCGGCAATTTCGACTGGGCGGCGCATGCCGAGCGCTTTCCGTTGCTGACGCAGCCGGACGCCGCCTATCACGGTGCGATCTGGACAGAGGCGGCCAAGCCGCTCGGCCCGATCGCCTACATCCTGCGGGCGCGCGTCAAGCTGTTGCGCGATCTCGGTGCCGCGATCGCGCCGCAAAATGCTTTCCAGTTCATCCAGGGGCTTGAGACATTGCCGCTGCGGCTGCGCCAGCACAATGAGAATGCCGTCAAGGTGGCGGAATTCCTGGCCAGGCACCCCGGCGTTTCCCATGTGATCTTCCCGGGATTGCAGGACGGGGAGAATCGCCGCCGCGCCGATACCTATCTGAAGGGCGGCTATGGCGCGCTGGTGGGCTTCGAGCTGAAGGGAGGTGTCGAGGCCGGTCGCCGCTTCATCGATGCGCTGAAGCTGTTCTATCACGTCGCCAATATCGGCGATGCGCGGTCGCTCGCCATTCATCCGGCATCGACCACCCATCAGCAGCTGACCGGTGCGGAGCAAATCGCGGCCGGCGTCACGCCCGGCTATGTGCGGCTTTCGGTCGGGATCGAGCACCCTGACGACATCATCGCCGACCTCGTTCAGGCATTGGCCCAGGCCGAGGCAGGCAGCAGCGCCCGCAAGGCGGCGTGATCACACTTGGTAAAATCGAAACAGGATTGAGATGATGAAGACATTGTTGCGCCTGGCGCAAGCGGCAGGCGTTGTGCTTGCCCTGACGGCGAGCGCCGTCGCCGACGAACCCCTCAAGATCGCGACCAGCGCAGGTCCGGTCGGCCAGCTCGCAGCGTTCGCCGCCAAGCTGGCCAAGGACAAGGGGCAGGACGTCAAGGTCGTCGAGCTGTCCGATTGGGTCGCCTTGAACGAGGTGGTCAACAGCGGCGACGTCGACGCCAACCTGTTCCAGCACGGCACGTATCTTGCGATCCAGAACAAGCAGCGCGGCTTCAATCTGGTCCAGGTCGACAAGGTCGGCGTGATCGCACCGGTCGGGCTGTTCTCGAAGAAGATCAAGTCACTCGACGAGATCAAATCCGGCGACAGCGTCGCGATCCCGAACGAGCCGCTCAACGGCGCGCGCGGATTGATTTTGCTTGAGCGGGCCGGCCTGATCAAGCTGACGCCGGGCAAGGGTTTTGCGGTGAGCCGGTTCGACGTCATCGAGAACCCCAGGAATCTGAAGATCGTCGAGCTCGATCCGGCGCAGACCTATCGCTCGCTCGACGACGTCACGCTCGCACTCGTCAACATCACCTATTTGATCCCCGCGGGTGGCGATCCCAAATCGGCGCTGCTGATCGATCGCACGGTGGATGACGGGCTGGTGCTGCGGTTCACGGCGCGGCCGGACAAGAAGGACGATCCGCGCCTCAAGGCCTCCATCCAGGTCTTCAACTCGCCCGAGGTGAAGAAATTCATCGAGGACAAGCTGCCGGCGTTCATCCCGGCCGGCTTCAGCAGCTAGACGCGCGTCAGTTCGCGGCGGAGCGGGCGCTGCCCTGGTTCTTCGATGCCGGAGAGCAGGGCAGCGAACTCGGCACTCTGGTTGCGGATGTCGGGGAAACGTGGACAGGCGGCCACGGCGAGAACGTCGGCCGCGTGTGTCTTCAGCAAGTGTCTTGGGCAACTGACTTGGGCAACTGTCTCGGGTCAGCCGAAACCGCAGCGCGGGACCGGCTCAGCTAGCCATGCGGCCCGAACAGGAAGAGCTCGTGTAGATCGCGCTGTCCATCAGGATTTGCGGCGCGGGCGAGCTTCCTGCGCCACCGCTGGAACTGTCGGGTCATGCGACCGAGGGTGTGAAGCCAAGAGGATGCGAGTCGCATAAGACCTCCGTCGGATAGGCGTCCCTCTAAAATAGCACGTCTTTGCCCTGCTCGAACGCGAACCATGATCGACGCATCCAATTTGCAATCAACGAATCGAACGATGCCGGTTCTATGGAACGGTCACTTCGCCCGTCGAACTGACTAAGGAAATTCATTCTCGGAGCGATCGCCGATCAGCGATCGCATTTCGAGATTTGAGTGGTGCTTGCGGAGCGAGAGCAGCGTGAGCGCGTGCCATACCGAACGACGAAAGCCGATGCGCAGCCAGGAAGCCCACTTGCCCCATCGCTGCGTCTAGGCGCCCGCGGGCGCGCGCTCGTGTCGCGCATCTCGTTCGATCACCGCCCCAGCATCGGTCCGGCGCACGTCACGGCGGATCGGCAGCTACTGCCAGACAAACCGGCCAGAGCGGCTGAGCGATGCGTGAGGTGCGACCCGGGCGCGGGGCGCCCTGCGGCGAGGACGGTTGACAGGGGGGAGCGCCCACTTTAATCACCTGACTAATTAATCAATTAATTAAGGTCTGAAACCCTAGGGAAAGAATCCGCCTGATGCCGGCCGGCCGTCGCTATCCGAAGCTGTCTACACCGCGCGGTCGCGGCTTCGCCGGGCTGGACGACCAGGCGGCCGTCAGCGCCATGCAGACCGGCCTCGAACATGCCGGAAATGGCTTTTCCGGCACCGAATTCGTTTGGCGAGCAGCGTCAGCTCGGTCCTCAAGGGCGGCGACACGGCGTGCGCCGATCGCCGCGGTCAAATCCCGCATGCAGATCCGTTCACGCGCTCGACCGCGATGTCGCGGATCGGCGCGGCCTGCCCGAACCAGGGCGGGCTTCATTCACCCGTACGACAAATGAGGAGTGAGGCGTAAACGATGGGACGTCGATCTGAGGTACTGATGGCGCAAGACACCGCCGGCACGGACAACCGGCGCGTGATACAGGTGGTATCGCGCGCATTCGACATCGTGCGTTGCTTCGAAGGTCGAAGCATACGCCTGGGCAATCGCGACATTGCCGATCGCTGCGGCCTTCCCCGATCGACGGTTTCCCGTCTCACCTTGACCCTCACCCAGATCGGCCAACTGATCTACCTGCCGCAAGAGCAGAAATATGCTCTCGGTCCGCACGCCGCCGCGCCCAGCGTCCCGTTGTTCGCGGAGGGTTGCGACAAGCCCGTCTGCGCCGACGAGCGGGAGCGCGACACGGCGCAGCCGTCGATGCTGATCAACTCGCGCTTCGAATACTTCGAAGATCAGCGCAAGCCGGTTGCCGCGCCGCTCTCGGTCACGCCGCACCGCTGACGCCTCGGCTTGTTCCGGGGCAGAAGACCCAGCGGAAACGGTTGGGACCGATCGGCACGAGCCCACAGTCCAAGAAACATCCAAAGTAGAGGGAAACGCATGTCTGAAGCATACATCATTGACGCGGTCCGCACGCCGCGTGGCATCGGCAAACCGGGCAAGGGTGCGCTGTCGCATCTGCATCCGCAGCAGCTGGCAGCAACAGTCCTCGGCGCGCTCAAGGAGCGCAACAAGCTCGATACGTCGACCGTCGACGACATCATCTGGTCGACCTCGACCCAGGAGGGCAAGCAGGGCGGCGATCTCGGACGCATGTCGGCGCTCGCCGCCGGCTACGACATCAACGCCAGCGGCACGACGCTGGATCGCTTTTGCGGCGGCGGCATCACGTCGGTGAACCTCGCGGCAGCTTCGGTGATGTCGGGGATGGAGGATTGCGTCATCGCCGGTGGCACCGAGATGATGAGCTATCAGCAGACCCTCGCAGCCGAACGCTCCAAGGCGGGGCAGCCGGCGCGGATGATGGGTTCGGGCAACCCGGCGCTCGACGAGATTCACCCGCAGTCGCACCAGGGCGTGTGCGGCGACGCCATCGCCACGCGCGAGGGGATCAGCCGGGAGGCCTGCGATGCCCTGGCGCTGACGAGCCAGCAGCGCGCCAAGCGGGCGATCGATGAAGGCCGCTTCGCCAAGTCGGTGATCCCCGTCCTCAACGACGACGGCAGCGTCGCCCTCGGTCGTGAGGAATTCCCGCGCCCCGAGACCACGGCCGAAGGCCTTGCTTCGCTGAAGCCGAGCTTCGAGCAGCTTGCCGATTTCGACCTCGGCAACGGCACGACGTTCAAGAAGCAGATCCAGCGCCGTTACCCTGGCCTCGAGTGGAAGGGCGTGCATCATGCCGGCAACAGCTCGGGCGTGGTGGACGGCGCCGCGGCGGTGCTGATCACCTCGAAGCAATATGCCGAGAAGCACGGCCTCAAGCCGCGCGGCCGGATCGTGGCCTATGCCAATCAGGGTGATGATCCGACGCTGATGCTCAACGCGCCGGTTCCGGCGGCCAAGAAGGTTCTCGCCAAGGCCGGCCTGACCAAGGACGACATCGACGTCTGGGAGATCAACGAGGCCTTCGCGGTCGTCGCCGAGAAGTTCATCCGCGACCTCGACCTCAATCGCGAGAAGGTCAACATCAATGGCGGCTCGATCGCGCTCGGCCACCCGATCGGCGCCACCGGATCGATCCTGATCGGCACGGCGCTCGACGAACTCGAGCGCAGCGGCGGACGTTATGGTCTCGTCACCATGTGCGCCGCCGGCGGCATGGCTCCGGCCATCATCATCGAACGCATCTGATCGCGAAAGGATTTTGCCATGAAACTCGATTCATCAGTCGCCGCCGTCGTCACCGGCGGCGCGTCGGGCCTCGGCGCGGCCACCTCGCGGGCGCTCGCGGCGCAGGGCGTCAAGGTCGCGATCTTCGACTTCAACGAAGAGAAGGGCGAAGCCATCGCCAAGGAGATCGGCGGGGTGTTCTGCAAGGTCGACGTCACTTCCGACGAGCAGGTCGATGCGGGCTTCGCCAAGGCTCGCGCGGCCCACGGCCAGGAGCGCATCCTGGTGAACTGCGCAGGCACCGGCAACGCGGTGAAGACCGCAGGCCGCGACAAGAAAACCGGCGAGCCCACCCACTTCCCGATCGACGCCTTCAACCGCATCATCCAGATCAACCTCGTCGGCACCTTCCGCTGTATCGCCAAGTCAGCGCAGGGTATGCTGTCGCTGGCTCCGCTGGAGCATGGTGAGCGCGGCGCGGTCGTGAATACGGCATCGGTCGCGGCCGAGGACGGCCAGATGGGGCAGGCGGCTTATTCGGCCTCGAAGGCCGGTGTCGTCGGCATGACCCTGCCGATCGCGCGCGACCTGATGGCCGAGGGCATCCGCGTCAACACCATCCTGCCAGGCATCTTCAACACGCCGCTGCTGCAGGGCGCCCCGGAGAACGTCAAGGCGGCGCTCAGCGCCTCGGTGCCGTTCCCGAAGCGTCTCGGCATGCCGGAGGAATATGCGCATCTCGCGCTGACCATGATCACCAATGGCTACTTCAATGGCGAAGACGTTCGCCTCGATGGCGCCATTCGCATGGCTCCGCGCTGAGCTACGGCAACAGGAGACGAAAGCGATGTCCGAAGAAACTCCGGTCCTCACTGAAGTCCGCGGACCTATTCTCATCATCACGCTGAACCGGCCGGAAGCCAAGAACGCCGCCAACCTTGCCCTCTCGAGGGGCGTGGCCGCGGCGATCGACCGGCTCGACGCCGACGATGCAATCAGCGTCGGCATCATCACCGGCGCCGGCGGCACGTTCTGCTCGGGCATGGACCTCAAGGGGTTCCTGAAGGGCGAGCGGCCGTCGATCCCGGGCCGCGGCTTCGCCGGCCTCACCGAGGCGCCGCCGAAGAAGCCGCTGATCGCCGCCGTCGACGGCTATGCGCTCGCCGGCGGGATGGAGATCGCGCTGTCGTGCGACATGATCGTCGCCAACCGCAATGCCAAGTTCGGAATCCCCGAGGTGAAGCGCGGGCTGGCGGCTGCGGCCGGTGGGCTGATCCGCATGCCGCGCCAGATGCCGGTCCGCGTGGCGATGGAGTTCGCGTTGACGGGCGAGTTCTTCGGCGCCGAGCGCGCCTATCAACTCGGCATCATCAACCGCGTCACCGATGGTCCGGCGCTCGACGCCGCGCTCGAGCTTGCGGCCGCGATCGGCGCCAATGGTCCGCTCGCGGTCAAGGCATCCAAGCAGGTGATCGTCGAATCCCGGCTCTGGCCGGAAGACCAGATGTGGAAGAAGCAGCAGGAGATCGTCGGCCCTGTCTTCGTGTCCGAGGATGCCCGCGAGGGCGCGGCTGCCTTTGCGGAAAAACGCGCGCCGAACTGGAAGGGCAAGTAAGGCAGCGACGAGTTTCGACAACGGGGCGCCGGTTTTGATTGCAGCAGAACCGGCGCTCCGATTTTTTGTGAGGGCCACGCCGAACGGCGGCTCCTTTCCACGCCGCTTGAGAGCGCTATTGGGTGATTGATGCGCAGCTTTACCGAAGACCAGGTCATCTTCCGCGACTCCTACCGCAAGTTCCTCGCCAGCGAGATCGCGCCTCATATGGAGGCGTGGCGGGAGGCTGGCATCGTCGACCGCAGCGCGTTCAAGAAGGCCGGCGACCTCGGCTTCCTGATGATCTGGCCCGAGGAGAAATATGGCGGGATGGGCGACGAAGACTTCCGCTATGAGCAGATCATCATCGAGGAGACCGCGCGCTCCGGCTGCAAGGGCTGGTTCAATACGCTGCACAGCCGCCTGGTCGGTTCCTATTTCAAGCGCTTCGGCACCGAGGAGCAGCGCGAGCGCTTCCTGCCCAAATGCGTCAGCGGCGAGACGATCCTGGCGATCGCGATGACCGAGCCCGGCGCGGGCTCGGACCTCGCGGGCATGCGGACGACGGCAGAGGACAAGGGCGATCATTTCCTGCTCAACGGCTCGAAGACCTACATCTCCAACGGCATCAATTCCGACGTGGTGATCGTGGCGGCCAAGCTCGCAGGCGCCGAGAAGAAGCACGCCATGGTGCTCTTGATCGTCGAGCGCGGCATGGAGGGCTTCGAGCGCGGCCGCAATCTCAAGAAGATGGGCATGCCGGCGCAGGACACCGCCGAGCTGTTCTTCCAGAACGTGAAGGTGCCCAAGGCCAACGTGCTGGGGGAGGCGGGCAGAGGCTTCTACTATCTGATGGAAGGCCTTGCCGAGGAGCGGCTGATCTCCGCGGTCGGATCGATCGCCAACGGCCGCAAGGCGTTCGACATCACGCGCGCTTACGTGATGGATCGCAAGCTGTTCGGAAAGCCGCTTGCCGAACAGCAGAACACCCAGTTCCGCATGGCGGAGATGGATGCCGAGATCGATCTCGTGCAGGTCTATGTCGATCACTGCGTGGCCGAGCACAATGCCGGGCGCCTGACCAGCAACATGGGCGCCAAGGCCAAGATGATGTCGTCGGAAGTCGAGTGGAAGATGCTCGACCTCGGCGTCCAGCTGCACGGCGGCGCCGGCTTCATGGATGAATATCCGATCAGCCGGATGTTCACCGACGCGCGCGTCAACCGGATCCTGGCGGGAAGCTCCGAGGTGATGCGGCTGATCATCGGCCGCGATGTCTTCTCGGAGCACTACAAGAGCATTCTGGACTAGCTTTTCAGCGCAGCAGGCAATCTAGCTCCGGCCGCGCGTTATCCGCGCGCCTGCCGCAGCGGCTCGCGCGCATGCTCCTTCGAGCGCATCAATGCGTCGACGAAGATCGGCTCCCAGGAGCGGATGTGGCTGCGTAGCAAGGTCGGCAGGGCCTCGGTCTCGCCGGCGAGCGCGAGCTCGATCAGCCGGTAGTGCTCGGGCACCGAGGCCTGCTGCCGCTCGAGGCCGGCGCGTGAGCTGATGCCGTAGAGCCGCATCTTGTCGCGCAGGCTCATGACCATGTCGGTCAGCAGTTCATTGCCGGCGGCGGCGATGAACTCGCGATGATAGTTGCGGTCGGCTTCGAGATAGAGCTGGACGTCGTCGGTCTCGACGGCCCTGGCGATCTCATCGGCCCAGCCGCGCACGACCGGCAGATCCTTTGGAGGATTGGCGGCGACCAGCATGGCGGCGTGCAGTTCCAGCACCTCGCGCATGTCGAACAGATTGCGCAGCTCGGTCAGCGACGGCTCCATGACCTTGAAGCCGCGGTTGCGCATCGGCTCGACGAGGCCGCCGCGGCTGAGCTCGAGCAGCGCTTCGCGCACCGGTGTCGAGGAGACGCCGAGGCTCGCCGCGAGTGAGGGCACCGAATACATCGTGCCGGGAAGGCTCTGCCCGGAAATGATCTCGGCGCGCACCCGCTGCAGCACCTGTTCGCGCAAATTCTGGTCCATGGGGTGGTCGCGCCGCCTCTCGCTCCGAACGCCGATTCGTCCCTGATTATTACTTAGCCTTGACGGGAGGTGTAGCGTATGACGTAAATGTGTAACGCATTACTAAAATGCGTCACAGAGGCTGACTTGATGATGAGGCGGCGGTGAAACACCGGCTACCTGGCTATTGCACGCTTTGTCGCTCGCGCTGCGGTGCTGTCACCGTGGTCGAGGACGGGCGCGTTGTTGGTGTGGAGGTATTAAATAACCACCCGACCGGAGGCGCGCTTTGCGCCAAGGGCCGGGCCGCACCTGAAATCGTCGCCAGCCCGCGCCGTCTGACCGTGCCCTTGAAGCGGACCCGGCCACGCGATGCCGCCGATCCTGGCTGGGTCGAGGTGTCCTGGGATGAGGCTTTGACCGAGATCGCCGACCGGCTCGGCAGGATCCGCGCCGAAAGCGGCGCCGAGGCGGTTGCGTTCGGCGTCACCACGCCGAGCGGCACGCCCATGGTCGACAGTTTTGAGTGGGTCGAGCGCTTCATCCGCGGCTTCGGCAGTCCCAACCTGATCTACGCGGTCGAGATCTGCGGCTGGCACAAGGACTATGCGCACGCGCTGACCTTCGGTCGCGGTATCGGCTTTCCCGATTACGACAATGCCGACGCGATCATCCTGTGGGGCCACAATCCCGCGCGCACCTGGCTCGCCCAGGCGACGCGGATCGCGGACGCGCGGCGGCGCGGCGCCAAGGTCGTCGTCGTCGATCCCAAGCCGAACGGCTCGGGTCAACAGGCCGATCTCTGGCTGCGCATTCGCCCCGGCGCCGATGGCGCGCTTGCGATGGGCGCGATCCGTCATCTTGTCGCGACCGGCAACTTCGACGTGGACTTCGTCGACCAATGGACCAATGGATCGCTGCTGGTCGATCGCGCGACCGGGCGCTTCCTGCGTGCCGACGCGCTGTGGCCGGATGGCGCGCGCGACGCCTTCGTTCGTCTCGATGCGTCGGGCTCGCCAGTCGCTTGCGACACCCGTTACGCATCGGAGCGTGGCGGCCAGCTTCGCGGCGCACTGTCGATCCGTGCGTGCGACGGCCGGATGATCTCGGCGGCAACCGCGTTCGAATTGCTGGCCAAGCGCGCGGCGCCTTATACGCCGTCGCGCGTGGCGGAACTGACCTGGCTTGATGTCGCCGATATCGACGCATTCAATGCGCTGCTCGCCGCCCGGCCGCGGCTCGCCTATCATTCCTGGACCGGCGTCGGCCAGCACACCAATGCCACCGCGATCGAGCGCGCGATCGCGTCGCTCTATGCGCTGACCGGCGCCTGCGATCGGCCCGGCGGCAATCGCTGGCCGGTGCCGCCGCCGACGCGTCCGCTCAATGACTACAACATCCTGCCGCCGGAGCAGCAGGCCAAGGCGCTGGGCATTGCCGAATTGCCACTCGGCCCGCCGGCCAAGGGCTGGATCACGGCGCGTGATTTCAGCCGCGCCGTGCTCGAGGGCGAGCCTTATCGGGTCCGCGCGCTGGTCGCTTTCGGTACCAACTTCGTGGTCTCGCAGGGTCATTCCGAGCGCAACAAGGCCGCACTGAACGCGCTGGAATTCCAGGTTCATGTCGATATGTTCATGAACCCGACCGCGGAGAGCGCCGATTTCGTTCTGCCGGCCAGCACGCCGTGGGAGCGCGACGCGCTCAAGATCGGGTTCGAGATCACGCAGCAAGCCGTCGAGACCGTGCAGTTTCGTCCGCGCATGGTCGAGCCGATCGGGGAAGTGAAGGCCGATTACGAGATCGCCGCCGCACTCGCGCTCAAGCTCGGGATGGGCAATTTGTTCTTCGGCGGTGACATCGAGGCCGGCTGGAACTATCAGCTGGCGCCGCTCGGCATCGGTGTCGAGGATCTGCGCGAACATCCCGAAGGGCGCCGCTTCCCGCAGGTCTTCCGCGATGAAAAATACACCGTCACGCGCGACGACGGCACAGTGGCGGGCTTTGCGACGCCGACACGCCGTGTCGAGATCTATTCCGAACTGATGCTGGGACACGGGCATGACCCGTTGCCCGATCATGTCGAACCGGTCGGCAGCCCGCTCACGACGGCAGCGGACGAACGCTTTCCGCTCGTGCTCTCCACCGCCAAGAGCGGCTGGTTCGTGCACTCCTCCTGGCGGCATGTCGCCTCACTACGGCGAAAGTCACCCGATCCGGCTGTCGAAATCAGCCCGCAACTCGCCGAGCGCCGCGGACTTGTGGAAGGCGACTGGGCCGTCGTGGAAACACAAGGCGGTGCCGTGCGTTTGAAAGTGCGCCTCAACGCGGCGCTCGACGCGCGGGTCGTCGTTGCCGAATTCGGCTGGTGGGAGGATTGTCCGCCGCTCGGCCGCGATCGTTCCGCGACGTCAGGCAGCCTCACACGCAATATCAATGCGGTGCTGCACGACGATGCGCGCGATCCGGTCAGCGGCTCGGTTCCGCTGCGCGCGATCGTCTGCGATATCAGGCGAGACGACGCGGCCAGCCGCGGCGTCTGGAGCGGCCAGCGGCGGTTCGTGGTCGGCGAGCGCACGGCCGAGGCCGACAATGTCATCGCCCTCAGCCTGCGGCCGCTGGACGATGGTCCGCTGCCCGACTTCCTGCCGGGACAACACGTGATGACCGCGTTGCCTGACGCTGCGGAGGCGCGGGCCTATTCGCTGACCGGATCGGGCGATCAGCCGCAGGCGCTATCGATTGCGGTGAAAGGACGCTTTATCAATGAGGTTCGGAGCGGCGATGCACCGTTCTTCATGCCGGATCGGCTGCACGGTCTTGCCGTTGGAGACGAGGTTCTGCTGGAGCCGCCAGGCGGCATCTTCACGCCGCCGTTGAAGGGACCGCGGCCGCTGGTCTTCCTCGCGGCCGGCATCGGCATCACGCCGTTCATCAGCCATATCGAGACGCTGCAACAGGTGGCGCAACAAGATCGCGTTGCCGAAATCCTGCTGCTGCACGGCTGCCGCAGCAGCCGCGAGCATCCGTTCGCGCAGCGGCTCGCCGACCTGGAAGCCTCTACACCGGAACTGACGCGGGTGACGTTCTATTCGGCCCCGCTCGCGCAGGACCTGGTCGACGCGCATTCGTTGTGCAAAGGGCGGGTTGGTCTCGAACAGGTCAAGCCGCTACTGGCGCGCCGTCCGCTGGTCTACATCTGCGGCTCGCCGGATTTTGTCACAGCGCAGATCGAGGCCGCCGTGGCGCTCGGTATCCCGCGGTTCGACGTCTTTGCCGAAAGCTTCGTGTCGCCGCCGTCGGTGCCGAGCGACCTTGCGCCGCGAACCATCCGGCTTGCGGGCAGCAAGCAGAGCTTCACGTGGGGACCGGGGCAGGGGACGCTGCTCGACGCTGCAAGTGCGGCGGGCGTTGCGCTGCCGAGCGGCTGCCGTGTCGGGCAATGCGAAAGCTGCATGGTCGAGGTGGTCGATGGGGAATTCACCCATCTCGGCCCGGTCGATGCGAGCGGCGGGCAGTGCCTCGCCTGCCAGGCCGTACCGCTCACCGACCTCACGCTCGCACTTTGATGACCAAACACGATTGAAGGCCAACCGCATCACCGGAAGGGGATCATTGATGACGAATGCAACGCACGACCAGACCATGAGCCTGCGAAAACCTGTCGCTGATAACATCATGGCGCGATTTTCGCAGGCCCTGGTGGCGTTCGCCGAGCGCTGGTTTCCGGATGCGTATGTCTTCGTCCTGATCGCCGTGATCGCGGTTGCCGCTGGCGCGATCCTGCATGGCGGTTCGCCGCTCGCCGTCAGCCGCGC
>DASVOL010000836.1:0-4038 GCA_036383375.1 Bradyrhizobium sp.
GGGAATGCATGCGCGACCGCGTTGAGGAACAGATTGGTCAGCACCTGGCCATAGGGTCCCGGATAGGAATTCATGATCAGGTTCGGCTCGCAATCGACGTTGAGCGTCAGATTGTGCTTGCGCAGGCCGGGCCGCAGACTCATCACCACCTGCTCGGTGAGATCGCCGAGATCGAACGTGCGCTGGTCCGAATAGTTGCGGTCGGCCGCGACCTGCTTGAACGACTGGATCAGCTCGGCGGCGCGGTTCAGATTGGCGACGAGTTGCGAGGACGCATCACGCGCCGTGTTCAGGAAATCGTTCAGGCTCGAGCGGCGCAGATCGCCGCGCTCGACCTGGGTCGCGAAGTTCGCGGTCTTGCGCTCCAGCGCGGAGGCCACCGTGAGGCTGATGCCGACCGGATTGTTGACCTCATGGGCGACGCCGGCGACCAGGCGGCCGAGCGCGGCGAGCTTCTCGGCCTCGATCAGCGAATTCTGGGTTTCCCGCAGATTGCGCAACGCCGCCTCCGCCGAATCCCTCGCCTTGCGCATCTCCTGTTCGGACCGCTTGCGCTCGCCGATGTCGAGCGCGACCGTGACGATGTTCTCGATGTCGCCCTGGGCATCGAGGATCGGCAGCTTGTTGACGAGCCATTGCCGCATGTTACCAGCGGCGTCCTTGTACTCCTCCTCATAGAAACCAAGCTCGCGACGCGCCGACAAGACGCGCTTGTCGTTCTCGTCGGTCTTGGCCGCGCCATAGCGCGACATCAGCTCGGCGGTGGTCTGGCCAATCGCGTCCTGCGGCTCGATGCCGAAGATGCCCGCCATGTAGCGGTTCATCAGCACGTAGCGCAGGTTGCGCTCCTTGACGTTGATGACCGCGGGCACCGTGTCGATGACCATCTGCAACAGCCGGCGGCCTTCGGCGATGGCATCCTCGGCGCGCTTCTGGTCGGTGATGTCGCGCACCGTGCCCTCGTAGCGGATCACCTCGCCCTCGTCGTTGCGCACGACGGTCGCGGAGTCTGACAGCCACAGCGCGGTGCCGTCGCGCGAGCGCACCTGATACTCGTAATCGCGCACCGTGCCGTCGCGCTGCATCAGCTGCTGGTACTGCTGGCGCGCTGCCGGATCGACATAGACGGTGGAGGCGATGTCGCCGATCCCATTGATCAGGTCCTGCGGAGTCGCATAGCCCATCATCCGCGCCAGCGCCGGATTGGCGTTGAGCAGTGCGCCACCCGGCGTCGTGACGTAAATGCCGTCGACCGACGCCTCGAACAGCTTGTGGTAACTCTCCTCGGCGAGCCGTTGCTCGGCAAGTGCGCGCAGCGCGGCCTCGCGCGCGCTGTCGGCGTCGACCAGGGTCTGGCGGAACACTTCGGCGGCGCGCGCGATGTCGCCGATCTCGTTGTCGAGGTCAGCGCCCGGAATGAACGCGCTCTTCTCGCCGCCCGCGACCTTGCGGATCGACCCGGCGATCCTGGCGAGCGGGCGAACGGTGCGGCGAACCACCAGCACCGAGGCGAACAGGCCGATCAGCACGCCCGCGGTGCCGAGCACGATGCTCTGCCATTTTGCCTCAGCCAGCGTGCGCGCAAAATCGCGCGACAGCACATGGCCGCGGCGGGAGCTGAGCTCGCGCAGCAGCTCGGTGACCTTCTGGATCAGGCGGCCTTCGGCGCCGAGCACCTCGCGGTCGATGTCGGCGATCTGGCCCTCGCGCACCGAAATCGCGCTGATCGCCTCGGCATAATTGTCGACCGCGCTGCGCAGGGCGGGCTCGGCGATGGTCATCGCCCGCATGCTCTGCGCAGCCTGCTCGGCGGCCGACGTGTTGTGCGCCAGCAGCGCGGTGGCAATGCGGCTCTGGGCCTGCGACAGCGTGTTGGCCAGCGCCGCGTCATTGCTCGCATCGACCGCCTTGTCGAACGCGTCGCGCAGCGGCGGCAGCCCTGCGACGATCTCGGCGCGGCGGCTAAGCAGCGCCGAGATGCGCTCGATCCCGCTGCGATAGGTCGCCAGCCGCTGGGTGACGCCGTCGATCATGTCCTGCTGCTCGGGCGCCAGCTCGATCCGGGTCTTCTTCAGGATCTCGCTCAGCGACTGGGCCGCCTCGGCGACCTGGGCCGACTGGTTGCCAGGCTCGGTGACGAAGTCCCGCGCCGCCAGCCGCAGCTCGTTGGTGCGGCGGTCGATGTCCTCGGCGATGTCGCCGACGCTCTGCAGCCGCTGCAGCTCGGCGAAAGTCGTGTCGATGTGCCGGATCGCAATCACGCTGGCCGTGGACGTGATGATGATCACAGCCAGCACCAGCAGGAAGCTGCCGAACGTGAGCTGGCCAATGGAGAGGGAGAACGCGCGCGGCGCTTGCGAATTCGGCGGCAATTCAGCGGTCATGTCATCAAGGCCGGGGTCCAATGCGCCTCAATATACGGGAAATTACGGGCTTTGGGGAAACATGCTGAAAGGCCGGGCCGATCAGCGGTGTGACCTGTGTCACCCGGCGGCCGCCGGTGGCCGATTCCGGCACAGGGCAGCATCAAGCCTGGTCCGGCGGGTCGCCGGCTTCCTTGACGTATCCCGGGAGATCCCGCCGGCAGCCGGTTTCGGGAGATAGGACATCAGCCGCCGGCGGTCGTCCGCGCCGGAATCGTCGTCGCGGCGATGACCTCAGGCCGCAGCGGTTCTACGCGGCGGAATCGTCATCGCGGCGACGCCGATCACGACGCAGGCAAGCCCGAGCCATGCGGTCGGGCTCAGCCGTTCGCCCAGAAAGGCGACGCTGAGGGCAACCCCGATCGGGACCCGCAGATAGGCCTGCGCGGTGGTGCCAACCGAGCCCAGGGTCTGGATCAGGCGGAAGTAGATCACGAAGGCGATCGCGGTCGAGAACACGGCAAGCGCCAGCAAGGCGGCGAGCGAGCTGGTCGACGGCGTCAGCGTCCAGGGCCGCTCGACAACGAGGCTGAGCGGAATCAGGACCGCGGCGCCCGCGATCAGCGAGCCGGCGGCCGGCGCCATCGGATCGAGCCCCTTGAAGCCACGGCTGAAGATCGCGGCGCAGGCGTAGCAGATGGTGGCGGCGACGATCGCGACCTCGGCCACGATGCCCTCCCCGACATCGCGGAACGCATCGACGCCGACGATCAGGCAGATGCCGGCCATGCCGGCAATCACCCCGAGCAGCTTGCGCGGGCTCGCAGCCTCGTGGCGGGTGATTGCGGCCGTGAACAGGAAGGTGAAGATCGGCGAGGCCGAGTTGAGGATGGTGGCGAGGCCGGCATCGACGAAGCGCTCGCCCCAGGCGATCAGCGTCCACGGGATCACGCTGTTGAGACAGGCCTGGAACATGAAGCGGCGCCAGGTCGCGCCGTCCGTCGGCATGGTCACGCCGCGCATCCGCATGATGACGAGCAGCAAGAGCCCCGCGATGGCAGTCCGCGCCGCGATCAGCGTGATCGGCGGGATGGTGGCGACGCCGAGCTTGATGAAGGTGTAGGAGCCGCCCCAAAGGGTGGCGAGCGCAAGCAGCAGCGCCAGCTCGAAGCCCACGTTGGATTGGCGCCCGTCAGTGGCGGGGCCGCTCACGACGCGCTCCCTGCAAGCCAAGCATTGGTCGCCGCGAACAAGCCTTCCCGCCCATGTTCAAGATGCATCAAATGCGTTGCCCGCGGCACGACGACGTCCGCCTTCGTCGAGGCGCCCAGCGCATGGGTCAGCCAGGCGGCATCGGCATCCTGGCAAAGGTTGTCCCATTCACCGCGGACGATCAGCGTCGGAGCCTGGACGCGGCGCGGGTCATAGGCGAACTGCCCCGACATTGCGGCGATGATGTCGGCCTGCGGCCCGTTTGGAATCCGGACCGCCGGCGGGTTACGTCCGGCCGCGCCGGCATCGCTTGCCAGATAGGCCGGCCCCCATTCAGCGAGGTCAGGCTCGATCAGCACCGGCGGGTGCGATGCCGGGACGTCCTCGACAAATCGCTTCAATTGATCAGGGATCGTGACCTCGCGCCATGCACCGATGCTCTCGGGGAGCGGCAACCCCTCCA
>DASVOL010000837.1:0-4862 GCA_036383375.1 Bradyrhizobium sp.
GCTGTTCGTTTCGCCGAACGCCGACAAGCGCAATCTGTTCTACGGCATCAATTTCGAGCTGAGCTACGAGATGCCGAAATTCGCGCAGACCCGCTGGGGCCTCGAGATCCGGCCGATCATCGGCGTACGCAACGCGGATTACGAATTCATCGTCAACCCGATCGTCGACGTCGGCTTCGGCAAATATGGCGAGGCGGATTTCGCGCCCGCCGCGCGCGTGGCGCGCAAGCTGAAGGACGATGTCTATGTCGGCCTCGAATATTACGCCGACTTCGGCAAGATCGGCGCCTTCAGCCCGCTCGCCGAGCAGCAGCACACATTGTTCGCGGTGACCGACTTCAAGGTGGGTAATGTCGACATCGACTTCGGCGTCGGCTACGGCCTGACGCGGGCATCCGACCGGCTCGTCGTCAAGACCATCATTGGATACGCTTTCCCGGTGCCCGGGACCAAGGAAAGCAGCGAGCGCGTCAGCGCGAGCGGCGCCATCAATCCCATGGCGCACCTGTCGGTGCGCAGCACGCCTTACTAGCCGCGCGTCGGGCTCGCCCGCTCGCGCAGAGCCCGATGATCACGATCGCGTTAGGCGATCTGTGACGTCGAGATTGCGCGAGCGCAATTGCGATCAAGCCGGTCTTGCCCGCCCGCTCCATTCTGCGCATGATCGCCGCCAAAATCAGGGAGCACGCCGTGGCCAAATCGCAATACAGTTTCAAGACCGCCGTCGAACTGTCGAAAGCCCTGCGCGACAAGCAGGTCTCAGCCGTCGAGCTCGCGGAAGACGCGATCGGCCGCATCGAGCGCCATGACGGCAAGGTCAACGCGGTTTGCGTGCGCGATTTCGAGCGCGGCCTCGCTGCTGCCCGTGCTGCGGACGCCGCGATCGCGCGCGGCGAGCACAAGCCGCTGCTCGGCATTCCCATGACGGTGAAGGAATCCTTCAACGTCGCCGGATTGCCGACCACCTGGGGCTTCCCGCCGCAAAAGGATTTCGTGCCGGCCGAGGACGCGATCGCGATCACGCGGGTGAAGGACGCAGGCGGCGTCATCCTCGGCAAGACCAACGTGCCGGTCGCCCTCGCCGACTGGCAGAGCTACAACGAGATCTACGGCACCACCAACAACCCTTACGACCTCGGCCGCACGCCGGGCGGCTCGTCCGGCGGATCGTCGGCGGCGCTCGCCGCTGGCTACGGCGCATTGTCGCTCGGCTCCGACATCGGCGGCTCGCTGCGCGTGCCGGGATTCCACTGCGGCGTCTACGCGCACAAGCCGACCTTCAATCTGCTGGCGTCGCGCGGTCACACCGCGCCGCCGGCGCCGCCGCTGATCTATGAGCGCGACCTTGCGGTGATCGGCCCGATGGCGCGCGGCGCGGCCGATCTCGCACTGCTGCTCGACGTGATGGCCGGCCCCGACCCGCTCGACGCCGGCAAGGCCTACCGCCTCGAGCTGCCCGCGGCGCGCCACACGAGCCTGAAGGATTTCCGCATCCTCGTCATCGACACCGATCCGGTGCTGCCGACCGACAGGGCGGTTCGCGGCAGCATCGACAAGCTCGCCAGCAACCTCGACAAGGCCGGTGCGAAGATATCGCGATCGAGCCCGCTGCTGCCGGATTTCGCGACGTCCTCACGGCTCTATATGCGGATGCTGCTGTCGTTCCTCGCCGCGAGCTTCCCGCCGGAGGTCTATGCCGGTGCCTGTGCGGCGGCGGCCGCGCTGCCCGCCGGCGATAACAGCCTGGGTGCCGAGCGGTTGCGCGGCATCGCGCTCAGCCATCGCGACTGGGTGCAAGCAACCTACGCCCGCGCGCGGCTGCGCGCGCAATGGCGCGAGCTGTTCAAATCGTTCGACGCCGTGATCTGCCCGATCATGCCGACGCCAGCCTATCCGCACGATCATTCGCCCGACCAGGAGCAGCGGCGAATCCTGATCGACGGTGAGCCGCACGTCTACACCGATCAGCTCGCCTGGCCTGGCATCGCGACGCTGCCCGGCCTGCCCTCGACCGCGATCCCGACCGGCTTTGCGCCCGATGGATTGCCGGTCGGCGTGCAGATCGTCGGTCCCATGCTGGAAGACCGCACGCCGCTGAAGCTCGCCGAGCTGATCGAGCGCGAGTTCGGCGGCTTCGTGCCGCCGAAGATGTTCGATGACTAGGGAGGCAGTCATTGCAGAGCGACGACGGGCACCCACCTCTATCACCGTCACCCTGAGGAGGCCGCGAAGCGGTCGTCTCGAAGGGTCGGCGGCCCGACTGTGGCCGTGCATCCTTCGAGGCTCGCTCCGCTCGCACCTCAGGATGACGGGGCAGGGAGCGCCGTTACTGCGCTCGCGCAGCAATGACGACAACAGCAACCGGGAGGAATGATGAGCAACGACCTCGAAGAGCTGACGAAGCTCAACAAGGACTACGTCGACTCGGTTCAGAACTGCGACGTCAAACGCTTCGACGAAATCCTGGCGCAGGACTTCTACTGCACCAATCCCGACAAGAGCCTGGTCGACCGCGCCGCGTTCCTGAAGCAGACGGCGATCCCGGTGAAGATCAAGGGGTTGAAGGCCGAGGACGTCAAGATCCGCATCCTCGGCGATTTCGCCATCATCCACGCCCAGACCAGCTACACCGGCGCGGACGGTGAACCCGCGCACGGCCGCTACACCGATTGCTGGGCACGGCAGAACGGCAAATGGCTCGCGGTGTCTGCGCACGTCGCGCGGTGAGGGCAACGTTCGCAGCGTCACCCTCCGCTATCATGCCCCGCTCCATACGGAGCATCCAGTACTCCGCGGCAGCAGTTGATTCACACGACTTCTGCCGCGGCGTACTGGGTCGCCCGGTCGAGCCGGGCGACGACACCTACGTCAGCTGTCGAACATGATCACGCTGCGCAGCGTCTTGCCGGCTTTCATGTTGGCAAAACCCTCGTTGATCTCGGAGAGCTTCAGCTTGGCCGAGATCCAGTCCTCGAGATGCAACTTGCCACGCATGTAGAAGTCGACGAGGCGCGGCATGTCGACGCGGAAGTGGTTCGACCCCATCGACGAACCCTGGATGCGGCGCTCGCGCAAAAAGTCGAAACCGTGCAGCTCGATCTTCTGGCCGAACGGGATCATGCCGACGATGGTCGCGGTGCCGCCCGCCGCCAGCATGGCGAAGGCTTGCTCGGCGGTCTCCTTGCGGCCGAGCACCTCGAAGGAGTGATGCACGCCGCCGCCGGTGAGCTCGCGCACCTGCTGGACCACGTCGCCGCGGGCGGGATCGACGATGTCGGTGGCCCCGAGCTTGGTCGCCAGCTGCAGCTTCGCCGGATTGGTGTCGATCGCGATGATGCGGCCGGCGCCGGCGATCTGCGCACCGTTGATCGCGGCCATGCCGACGCCACCGCAGCCGATCACGGCCACGGTCTCGCCGGCGGTCACCTTCGCGGTGTTCACCACGGCGCCATAGCCGGTGATGACGCCGCAGCCGATCAGCGCGGCGAGATCGAGCGGCATCTCCTTCTTGATCTTCACGATGGCGTTCTCGTGCACCAGCATCTGCTCGGCGAACGACGAAAGATTGAGGAACTGGTTGAGCTTCTCCTTCCGGCCCCAGGACAGGCGATTGGAGGCGCCGGGCAGCATCTTCACCGTGGTGTCGGTGCACAGCACGGTGCGGCCGGTGGTGCAGTTGTCGCAGGTGCCGCAGAACACCGAGAGGCAGGTGACGACGTGATCACCGGGCTTCACGTAATTGACGTCGGAGCCGACCTTCTCGACCACGCCGGCCGATTCATGACCGAGCACCGCCGGCAGCGGATGCGGATAGAGGCCTTCCATGAAATGCAGGTCGGAATGGCAGAGACCCGCGACCGCGGTGCGGATCAGGACCTCGCGCGGCCCCGGGTTGGGCACGCTAACGTCTTCGATCACCAGCGGCTGATTGACTTCATGCAGGACGGCGGCCTTCATCGGGGTCTCCCTCGGTGTTTTTGTTTGTTTGAAAAGTTCGCTCGCGCGGCAGACTACGCCGCGACGAGCAATTCGCCAACCTCGGCCATGCCGACGGCACGATCGCCGAGCAGGTGCTCGGTCATCCTGCGCTGAACGGTATTTTCCGTAAGCCGGAACGGATCGCCCGGCGTTACGCGGTGATCGATCACCATCCGCGACAGCAGCAGCCGGCGCGCGTCGCCGCGCATCTCGTGGATGCGTCCGCCCTCCCACGCCAACGCCACGGCGCTTGCGACATGATAGAGCAGGCTGGTGGCCCGCCGCGCATCGCCCTCATTGTCGATACGGCTTGCGACTTCGCGCGCAAAGGTGATCGCGCGGTCGCTGAGATCACGCAGCCGGTTGCGCCAGGCCTCGGGCACATTCGGGCTGTCATCGAGCCGCGCATGCAGATCGGCTGCGAGCGCATTGTCGGCGCCATGGCGTCCGACCGCGCGCTTCAACGCATCGATCGCGACGATGTTGCCGGTGCCCTCCCAGATCGAGCCGAGATGCGCATCGCGCAGCAGCCGCGGCGTGACGAATTCCTCGATGTAGCCGATGCCGCCGCGCATCTCCATCGCGTCGCCGCAGACCTTGCGGGCGTCGCGGGTGGCGCGGAATTTCAGGGTCGGCGTCAGGATGCGGAGCAGCGCCGCGGCATCCTGGCTGCCGGCCTCGGCGCGGTCGAGCGCGTCGGCAGTCAAAAAACTCATCGACAGCGCCTGCTCGGTCGGCAGCATGATCTTCATCAGCTGACGCCGTGCCAGCGGCAGATCGATGATCCGTTGGCCGAACACCACGCGGCCCCTCGCGACCGTGATCGCGTCATGCCAGGCGCGGCGCATCAGCGCGGTCGACTTCACGCCGTTGGAGAGCCGCGA
>DASVOL010000838.1:0-16104 GCA_036383375.1 Bradyrhizobium sp.
CCTCGCGCGCTATGACGGCGTGCGCTACGGGCTGCGCGAGCCGGCCAAGAACATCATCGAGATGTACGAGAACTCCCGCGCCGACGGCTTCGGCGACGAGGTGCGCCGCCGCGTGCTGATCGGCACCTATGTGCTCTCGGCGGGTTACTACGATGCCTATTATCTGCGTGCGCAGAAGGTGCGGACGCTGATCAAGAAGGATTTTGAAGACTGCTTCGCCAAGGGCGTCAATGCGATCCTGACGCCGGCGACGCCGTCGGCGGCGTTCGGCATCGGCGAGAAGGGCGGCGCGGATCCGGTCGAGATGTATCTCAACGACATCTTCACGGTGACCGTGAACATGGCGGGCTTGCCGGGCATCGCGGTGCCCGCGGGCAAGGACACGCAAGGCCTGCCGCTCGGCCTGCAACTGATCGGCCGTCCGTTCGACGAGGAGACGCTGTTCTCTCTCGGCGAGGTGATCGAGCAGGCGGCCGGCCGCTTCCCGGCGCCAAAATGGTGGTGAGCGATGGCGGATTTCCGCGCCAGTCTCGCTGACGCTGCGCCGGATAGCGCGCTGTCGCCGCCGCTCGCGGCGTTGTGGTGGGCGCGGAAGGGCGACTGGGACCAGGCGCACAGGATCGTGCAGGACGAGAGCGACGCCAATTCGGCCTGGGTGCACGCCCACCTGCATCGCGTCGAGGGCGATCTCGGCAATGCCGGCTACTGGTATCGCCGGGCCGGCCAACCCGTCGCGAACGATACCGTCGAGGCCGAGTGGGAACGGATCGTCTCCGCACTTTTGGTCTGAACGACCGGTGCCAAGTGCTGGAGTCAAGTGCGGTGTCTTGGCACCGCGAGCATTAACCCTGTTTCGGCCGCCATGCCGCCGCCCAGATTGGCCGTGATAGGCTGGTGGAACCGGGCGGGGGCCAGCGGCAAAGAGAGTATTCGTGCGTGGGTCGGGCATAGGGGGATGGCGGTCAGCGTTGCTGGCGGCTGCGGTGGCGGTGGGCCTTGCCGGCTGCGCCTCCGTCTACAATCTCCCGGGCAACGTGCCGCTCGGCGCCGCGGCTGCCGACACCAACGGCGTCAGCGATATTCCAAACTATGAAGACGATCTGTTGCTCGCGCTGTCGTTCTCCGGCGGCGGCACGCGCGCGGCGGCATTTTCGTTCGGCGTGCTCGAAGAGCTCGACCGGGTGCGCTCCAGCGCTGCCGGCACCAAGACGCTGCTCGACCGCGTCGACTTCGTCTCCGGCGTCTCCGGCGGATCGGTCACCGCCGCCTATTTCGGATTGAAGCGGCGCGCGGCGCTCGACGACTTCCGCGAACGCTTCCTGCTGCGCAATGCCGAGGAGGGGCTGAAGACCAAGATCTCGCTCGGCAATATCGGGCGCGCGCTGGGCGGCGGCGTCAACGACAGCCAGTTCACCGACTGGCTCGATCAAAACCTGTTCGACGGTGCGCGGTTCGAGGCGTTGCCGGACGACCGCCGGCCGCGTGTGTGGATCAACGCGTCAGACATCTACAACCGCACGCCGTTCGTGTTCGGCAAGACGTCGTTCGACGCGCTGTGCAGCGACATCCGCTCCTATCGTGTCGCCGAAGCGGTGGCGGCCTCCGCCGCAGTGCCGCTGGCATTCGCCCCGATCGTGCTGCAAACCTATCCCGGCGGCTGCTCCGCGCCGTTGCCGCCCTGGCTCGACCGGGTGCGCAACGATCCGAATGCGCAGCCGCTGCTGCGCTCCTATGCCGAGGCCCAGGCGCGTTACCGCGACGGCTCGATGCGCTACGTCAAGCTGCTCGATGGCGGCCTCGTCGATAATTACGGCCTGTCGGGGCTCAGCATCGGCCTGCTCGCCGCGCAGCGCCCCTACGAGCCGCTGAGCGAACGGCAGGCGGCCAAGCTCAGGCGCATCCTGTTCCTGGTGGTGGATGCCGGCCGCGGCATCTCCGGCGATTTCGTGCAGACGCTCGAAGGGCCGAACGGTGTCGAGCTGGTGTCGGCGGCCGCCGACACCGCGATCGATGCCAGCGTGCGCTCGAGCTACGCCGCCTTCACGTCGCTCGCCAACGACTGGTCCGGCAAGCTGAAGCATTGGCGCTGCGGCCTGTCGGCGGCGGATCGCGCCAGGCTCGGCGTCGGCGCCGGCTGGAAATGCGGTGACGTCGCGATCTATGTCGAGCGGCTCGGCTTCGACCGGCTCGGACCGGAGCGTGCCGGCATCCTGAACGCCATTCCGACGCGGCTTTCGCTGCCGGCGGAGCAGGTCGACCAGCTGATCACGGGCGGCGCGGACGCATTGCGCTCAAGCAAGGCCTATCAGCAGTTCCGACGCGGCCTCTGATCCGTGGCCATGCCCGGCGCGGGCTGCAAGGGGACTGCAAGAGAACTGCAAGGCGGCTTGACTGACGCGATCGGTTGCGCGAAGCCCAATCCATCCCAGATAATACCTGTCCGGAAACCGAGATCCATGACCGCATCTGCTGCCCCTCACAAACTGATCAAGAGCGCCACCGGCGATTGGGAGGTCGTGATCGGCATGGAGGTCCATGCCCAGGTCACCTCGAACGCGAAGCTGTTCTCCGGCGCGTCGACCGCGTTCGGCGGCGAGCCCAACTCCCATGTCTCGCTGGTCGATGCAGCGATGCCGGGCATGCTGCCCGTGATCAACGAGGAGTGCGTCCGCCAGGCGGTGCGCACCGGTCTCGGGCTGAATGCGCAGGTAAATTTGCGCTCGGTGTTCGACCGCAAGAACTATTTCTATCCGGACTCGCCGCAGGGCTACCAGATCAGCCAGTACAAGTCGCCGATCGTCGGCGAGGGCGAGGTGGTGCTCGAGCTCGATGGCGGCCGCAGCGTCACCATCGGGATCGAGCGGCTGCATCTGGAGCAGGACGCCGGCAAGTTGCTGCACGATCAGTCGCCGACGATGTCCTATGTCGACCTCAACCGCTGCGGCGTCGCGCTGATGGAGATCGTCTCCAAGCCCGACATCCGCGATGCCGAGCAGGCCAAGGCCTACGTCACCAAGCTGCGTTCGATCCTGCGCTACCTCGGCACCTGCGACGGCGACATGGAGAAGGGCAGCCTGCGCGCCGACGTCAACGTCTCGGTGCGCCGCCATGGCGAGACCGCGCTCGGCACCCGCTGCGAAATCAAGAACATGAACTCGATCAACTTCATCGGCCAGGCGATCGAGTACGAGGCGCGGCGCCAGATCGAGATCATCGAGGACGGCGGCTCGATCGACCAGGAAACCCGGCTGTTCGACCCGAACAAGGGCGAGACGCGCTCGATGCGCTCCAAGGAAGAGGCGCACGACTACCGTTACTTCCCCGATCCCGACCTGCTGCCGCTCGAATTCAGCCAGGCCTTCGTCGACGAACTCAAGGCGGAGCTGCCGGAACTGCCGGACGACAAGAAGTCCCGTTTTATTACGGGCTTCGGCCTGTCGCCTTATGATGCGAGCGTGCTGGTCGCCGAGCGCGAGAGCGCGGAGTTCTACGAGACGGTGCTCGCTCGTCTCGCCGACAAGGCGCGTGACGGCAAGCTCGCCGCCAACTGGGTGATCAACGAGCTGTTCGGCCGCCTCAACAAGGAAGGCGTCGCGATCGCAGCCTCACCGGTGTCCGCGGAGCAACTCGCTGCGATCGTCGATCTGATCGGCGAGGGAGCGATTTCCGGCAAGATCGCCAAGGACTTGTTTGAGATCGTCTGGCGAGAGGGCGGCGATCCGCGTGCGCTCGTCGAGGCGCGCGGCATGAAGCAGGTCACCGACCTCGGCGCCATCGAGAAGGTGGTCGACGACATCATCGCGGCCAATCCTGACAAGGTCGAGCAGGCGAAGGCGAAGCCCGCAGCCCTTCAATGGTTCGTCGGTCAGGTGATGAAGTCGTCGGGCGGCAAGGCGAACCCGAAGGCGGTCAACGAGCTCTTGAAGTCCAAGCTCGGCGTCTGAACGAACAGGACAACGATGTTGTCCTTGGAGCATGATCCAGTCGGATCATGCTCTCGCGCCGTCGCGATCGCCGTCGTCGCGCCCGCGTGAACGCGGCGTGATCCTGCCTCACGCCCTCGCTCGACGGACGCACTGACGCCGTCGGCGCCGAATCGCCGAAGCTGCGATTCGTTCGCGAAAGCGGTCCGGGCGACCTCAAACGAGGCAAAAGCGGTCTTTCCCACGAAAATTTTTTCGTTGCCAAAAATTACGACTCGGCGTCGGCGACGCGCCGCTTTTCGTCTCCGCTCGCGACTCAGCGCAACGATGATCGCGCGTCGATCGCGTCAATGCGAATTCAAGAAAAGCCTACAACAGAAGGCATTTCCTGCAACGTTGACAAATGCCGATGTCGGCGGCTGTTGCGTTTCTCGCATCGTCGCGCGAATGACGCGTCGATTTGAACGGCGGCGCGCGCGGTGCGCGCTGCCAGCGCTGCGTCAACACTTCCTTAAGCGGGACACTGTTTTTTTCGGTCTGTTGGTGTATTCGGGAAGTAGTGCATATCGATTCCCGAGTGCACGCAGCGAGAGCCATCTCACATACTGGAGGGCAACATGGCTAAGAAGGCAAAGAAGGCGAAGAAGGCGAAGAAGGCGAAGAGCGCAGTGAAGAAGACTGCGAAGAAGACCCGCAAGGTCGCCAAGAAGAAGTAAGCCTCTCGCCTTGAGAGGATTGCCGGCGGCTTGATGCCGGCACGTCGCGAGAGCCAGCGGACCGGACTGCTGAGAGGCACATCCCACCCCAAGGCTCTGGCTGACGAAAGAGGGTGTCGGCGAGACATCAGGTCAAACGGCTGGATCGAATTTCGGAGAGGGCAACCTTCCCAAAAGCGGTCCGGCAGAAGAAACAGAGATTTCTTCGTTCGGTGCGGGGCCGGCTCGGTTCCGCAATTTCACCGGCGAGAATGCCGAGCTGAAATCTGGTCCTGACGTGTTCGCCGACCCCCTCGTTCCGGCGGCCCGCGCAGTCCGCGCCCGGCAGCCACTTTCCACATCCCATTTTCTGGATCGACGTCGGGCCTGACGGGCTCGCGTTTCTCTGCGCGCGCGACCGTACCGCGGCTTCGCGGACCGTCCGCCAGGCGTGGCAGCCCGCCGTCAACTCATCGATTGACCGGATACGTCGGCGGCCGGGACCGGACGGCGCCCGCGGCCATTGTCCGCGATGGTTATCGATGTCCGAAGCACCAGGGTAAACCGGCATTCACGAATGCACGGAAATGCCTGCGGCACAGGCACTTCTGCGATTCCGGGGAACGCGCCCGGCCGGCCCGATTTACATCCCGTTCATTGCGATACTTAAACCGCTCTTCAAATTTGATGGGCCATGATCATCCCAACAAGCCGGCAAACGGCGAGCGCATGATCCAGGGATCAGCGCGGCGTACGATCCCAGGATCGGCGCTGACATGACGAGGCGTTTCAACAGTGGACGGGGGCCGCGCTCGGGGGAGGGCGGCCAACAACAAAAAGGGGAATGACGACAATGTTTCAGGGGGTCATCGATCAGGAAAGCGCTATCCCGGTTGCTGCGACTGCAATCCAAGACGTGCTGTTCGAGCGCGGGATGTATTGGGCGAGTGGCCGCTCCGGCGTGGTCAACCTCGTCGCGGCGCACAAATGGTTCAACCTGGCGGCGCTCAAGGGACGTACCGACGCAATCGCGCACCGCCGCGAAGTCGCCGAGCAGATGTCCGACGTCGAGATCGCTGCCGCCCAGCGCGAAGCCCGCGCCTGGATGACGACGCACTAAGCTTTCGTTTTGGCGCGCTTTCCTCACGCGAACCGGTAGTCCAGTTCGCTCGAAGCGCGCAGCTCGAGCTGGGAGCCTCGGCTCCCTCGCTCCATCTAGAACCAGTATCGCGCGGCGTAGATCACGGTCATCAGCGCCCCGGTGGCGATGACGAACTGCCGGACGATGTGAGCCGGGAGGATCCGGATCAGATGGCCTCCGGCGTAGCCGCCGACCATGGCGCCGAGCAGCATCACCAACGTCTCCGGCCACCGTACCGCTCCCTGCACGATGAAGATCAATGTGGCGGCGAGCGACACGCACGTCGCCAGCAGGTTCTTCAATGCCTTGATCGCCCTGATGTCGCTCGGTTCCGTGATCGACAGCACCGCGGTCAGGATGACGCCGAGCCCGGCACCGAAGAACCCTCCATAGACACACGCCAATCCCAAGACAGCACTGCTCGCGCCGGTCGAGGGCAGAGCTGCGGCTTTCTGATGTCCGGTGGTCCACGCTTGTATCTGCGATGCCTGGATCTGTGGCGCGAAGGCAAACAGCAGCGTTGCGAATGCGATCAGGGCCGGCACCGGCAGGACGAACAGTCGCTCGGGAAGCAACAAGAGGACGCCGGCACCGACTCCGCCTGCAACGGTGGAAACGACGACGAAGCTGACGGTACGCCCGGTCGGCGGCGGCAGCTTGCCGCGATCGGCGAGCGCTGCGATTAAATGCCCCGGCGAGATCGCCACTGCATTCGACGCATTGGCGATGACCGCCGGCAGGCCTGCGGCGAGCATCGCCGGAAAAGTGATGAGTGTCGCACCGCCCGCCAATGCGTTGATGACGCCTCCCGCGCCGCCGGCCGCGAGCAGCAGAAGACTTGTCTGGGTATCCATCCTTCACCCCTTTGCAGGGTGAGCAGCCTAGCGGGGCGAGCAGCGGCTGGTCTGGAACGTCTGTGACGCCGCCTCAATCGCGCCGGTAGGCGCCCGGTGTCGTGCCGAAGGTGCGGCGGAACAGACGGGTGAGGTGGCTCTGATCGGAAAAGCCGGCATCCGCCGCAACGGCTGCGATCGGCTCGCCGGCGCGCAGCAACTGCCGGGCAACGTTGAGCCGGGCGAGCAGGCGGAAGGCATGCGGCGCGACGCCGAGCTCGCGCCTCACCATGCGGCTGAACCCTTCGCGGCTTCGCCCGAAGCTGGCGGCAATCTCGCCGATCGGCTCCAGGCTCTCGGTCAAGGTCGTGCCGAGCTTGGCTCTGCCGGTCCGCTCGGTCGAGCCGGGCGCCTCGCGCGACAGGATGTCGTTGGCGATCTCGCTGATCTGCTCGGGCGATACCTCGTCAGTGCTCCGCCAGCGGACCCCGACATTGATGATCCTGAGCGACGAGCAGGCGCGGTTCGCCGGAACATAGGCATTCAGGCAAACCGTCTCCGCGCAAGGCGTCGCCATCGGTGCATGCAGCATGCCCGCCGGGATGAGCGCGGCGTGGCCCGCAGGCGCGGTGACGGTCTTGCCGTCGATGCGAAAGGCGCGCGATCCCGACAGCACCAGCACGATCTGGCTCTCGTCATGGAAGTGCGGTCGGAGGCCGAGCGAGCCGGCACCGCGCCACGACGCCAGCTCGACGATGTCGTCACGGTCGGCGCGCCGGTAGTTCCAGGCTTTGGTCATGGCGAACCGGGTGATCACAGAAGTCTCGAACCGATGGATCGGTGATCCCCGAGCCTAGCACGGGGGGCACCGACCGTCACGGCCGCGCGACTGCAGCCATCGGCGAGGCCGTTCGCATCGTCGCGACAGCGATGAGCGCGGCGACGACGTTGGCGGCTGCGCTGATCGCCACCGGGATGAAGTAGCTGTGGCTGACGTCGAATGCGAAGCCGGCAGCGCTCGGACCCAGCAGCGTGCCAACGGCGACGCTGGTGTAGAGGATGCCGATGATGCCGCCGACATTGCGGCCGCCGAAATGGTCGGTGACGACAGCGGGCAGGATCGCCACCCAGCCGCCATAGAACACGCCGAACAGCAGCGCGAAGGCCGTAAGCGACCAGAAAGTGCCGGCGATCGCCCAGATCGCCAGCGCGACGGCCATGCCGAGATACATCGCGATCAGAAACGCATCGCGGCCGACCCGATCGGCGATGCCGCCGAGGAAGAAGCGCCCGGCGGTGCTGCCGACACCGATCATCCCGAGCAGCAGCACGGCGAGCGTCGGCGCCACCTGGTGATCGACGGCGAAAGGTACCAGGTGCACGAAGGGCACGAACACCCCGAACGCGCTGATCAGGCAGGCCGCATAGAGCCCGGCGAAGCGGGTGGTTCGCACCGCGCCGCGGATCGAGACGCCCTGGCGGAGCGGCGCGCCTGAAACCGCTTCAAGCGGATCGCCGTCCGGCCCGGTGCCATAGCGGCGCGGATCGTCGGCGATCAAGAGCGATGCGCCGATCCCGGCGACGGCGGCGACGACGCCCAACACGACGTACGCATCGCGCCAGCCGAGGTTCGTGATCAGCCAGGTTGCGAGCGGCGGCATCACCAGTGTCCCGACCCCGATCCCACTGACGGCGAGGCCCGATGCAAAACCGCGCCGCCCGACGAACCAGCGCTGTACGGCGCCCAAGGTCGGCACATAGGCGCAACCGACGCCGGCACCGATGCCGATGCTGTAGGCGGCATAGGCCTGAAGGATGGTCTGCGCCTGTCCCGCCAGCACCATGCCGAGACCGACCAGCGCCATTCCGATGACTGCCAGCCTGCGCGCGCCCCAGCGATCGGCAAACGGGCCGGAGACGATGCCGAGACCGAAATACAGGAAGCCTGCGAACGAGAACACCAGCGAGACCGAGCCGCGCGAGGCGCCGAACTCTCGCTGCAACGACTCGACAAAGGACGAGAACGTGTAGGCGCTGCCGAAGCCGATGAAGGTCACGGCGAAGGCGGCTGCGACGACATACCAGCCATAGAACGGCTTCGCTCTCTGATAACCGGCGTGCATGACGGCGTTCCTCATGATCGTTCTCCTTGTGCCGCGCGCTCGCCTGCCTTGGTGGGCGGATAGAGCAGCATCTGCGTGCAGCGAAACAGCGCGATGGCCTTGCCCGTCGCTTCGCTGCGGATCTCGGCATCCCACACCTGGGTCGTGCGCCCGGCATGAACGAGGCGCGCCTCGCAGCTGACGCCGCCTTCGCGCGCGGCGCCGATGAAGTTCGTCTTCAACTCGCCGGTCGCGAAGCCGATTGCGCCGTCCGGCAAGGAGGCGAGGCAACCGAAGCCGCATGCGGTATCCGCCAGCGCGACGATGCTTGCGCCGTGCAAGAGCCCGTGCGGCGAGAAGTGCTTCGCTGCAATCTCAAAGCGGCCGCGGATGAGGCCGCGTTCGGCCTCGAGCCATTGAAAATCCAGCAGGCCGGGCAGGCTGCCGGGTTGCGACGCGCTGATGCGGTCGACGCGTTGGCGGGTATCGCTGCCTGCACCGATCTCGTGCAATGCGAGTTTGTTGGGTACCTCAGTCATGTCTTGTCCTGGCTCCATCAGGGAACCGGAGCCGTCGTCGCGAGTCGAATAAGATTAGATTATCTAACCTCATTGGCCCGGGTTTCTCTGAGTTGACGCGGCTCTCGGCATTGATATAGGCTAATTCAGCGCCGGGAAGGCCCCATTGCAAACCAGATTTGCTGCGCGATTGAGATTAGAAAATCTAAATCATGGAGAGCAGGCTTCCACCCCTGAACGCGCTCAAGGCGTTCGAATCCGCCGCCCGCCATCTCTCGGTGAAGCTCGCGGCCGAGGAGCTGTGCGTGACGCCGGGCGCGGTCAGCCAGATGCTCAAGACGCTCGAGGCCCATCTCGGCGTCAAGCTGTTCGAGCGGGTGCCGCGCGGCATCTATCTCACCGACGCCGGGCGCGACTATCTGCCATCGATCCGCAATGCGTTTCGCCAGATCGCGGAGGCCTCGCGTCGCGTCGCTGCATCGGTCGACGTGGGCACGCTGACGGTGAGCGTCACGCCGTTCTTTGCGTCGGCCTGGCTGGTGCCGCGCATGGCGTCGTTCCAGGGCGCGCATCCCGAGATCGATCTGCAGATCGTCACCAGCAACACGGTAGTCGATTTCTCGCGCAGCGGCGTCGACCTCGCGGTGCGCCACGGGCTCGGCCGCTATCCGGGGCTGCGCAGCGACCGCGTCGTCACGGTCGAGATGGTCGCGGTGGCGGCGCCGTTGCTGGTTGCGCGTCTCGGGCGGCCGGCGTCTCCCGCCGATCTTGCAGGCTGGCCGCAGGTGCATGATGCCGATCGCAAGGGATGGAGCCTGTGGTTTCAGGCCAATGGCATCGCGGAGGTTCGCACGCCGCGCGGTCCCTCGTTCGACGACAGCGGTCTGCTGCTGAAGGCTGTGCTGACCGGCCAGGGCGCAGGCCTGCTGCCCGCGGCGATGGTCGCCGATGAGATCGAGAGCGGCGAACTGATCCAGCTGCTCGCGACTGCGCATCTGGAGGAGTTCGCGTATTATCTCGTCTGCCCCGACAACCGGCAGGGGCTTCCGAAGATTGCGGCGTTCAGGGAATGGATGTTGGGGCCCATGGCCCAGTCAGCACTTGGGGAACGCTAGCTGTCTCGCCACCGCGCTTTATCGATAGAACGCGTTCGGCGGCACGCCAAAATGCTTGCGGAACATCGCGCTGAAGGCGCTCTGGCTGGCATAGCCGGCATCGAGCGCGACATCGACCACCCGCGCGCCGCGCGCGAGGCGTTCCAGCGCGAACAGCAGGCGGACCTGCTGCCGCCACTCGCCGAATGTCATGCCGGTCTCCCTGGCGAACAGGCGATGGATCGTCTTCGACGTCAGCTTCAGCCGGCGCGCCCACTGCTCGGCGGTGGAGGCATCGTCCGGGCGGGCCACCAGCGCCGCGCAGATCCGTGCCAGCCTTTGGTCGCGCGGCATCGGCAAATGCAGCGGCAGCACATCGATTTCGCGCAGCTGGTCTAGCAGCACACGCATCAGGCGCTCGTCGGACGTTGCGGGCGCATAATCCAGCGGCACACTCATCGCGGCGACGAACAATTCACGCAACAGCGGCGAGACCGTGAACACGCAGCTGGTCTGCGGCAGATTGGGGACCGCGTCGGCATCGACGAACACGGTGCGGATCTTGACCGCGCCGCACATCCGGACCTCGTGTGCGAGACCGGCCACCAGCCACACCGCGCGATTGGGCGGCACCACCCAGGTGCCCTCGGCGCAGCGCACGATCATCACGCCTTCGATCGCGTAGAGCAGCTGGCCGCGCGGATGCGCATGCAGGCCGGTCGATGTGCCGCTTGGATAGTCGATCTCCATCGCCGCCATCGGCCGCGCCGTGGCGTGATAATCGAGGTGCCGTGTGATCAGCTCGTCCAACACGTCTTCATCTCGCATGTCCCAATCTCGCTAGGTGAGGTCATTCTAGCGTGAGACGGACCTTAGTGCGACAGGTAGTTGCTGGTGCGTCTTTCACCAATGCGCTGCCGGATCATGCTCAAGAAGAATGCTGCACTTCTCTATCCCTTCGTTGCCATCGTGCTGTGGGCCGGCAACGTCATCGTCTCGCGTCTCTCGGCCCACACGATCGGTCCCCAGGCGATCACTTTCTATCGCCTGCTGGTCGCGGTGTTGCTGATGTCGCCATTCGTGGCGCGCGCCGCCTGGCGCAATCGTCGCGCGATCTGGCCGCATCTCGGGCCGCTCGCGATCCTCGGCTTCCTTGCGATGTGCCTGTTCCAGAGCCTGTCGTATCTCGCGGCCGAGACCACGACTGCGACCAACATGGCCGTGTTCACCGCACTGACGCCGCTGCTCACGGTCGCGCTCAGCGCCGCGCTACTCGGCGAGCAGCCGACGCTCGGCATGGTCTGCGGCGCGCCGCTGTCGTTCGCAGGCCTCGTCTATCTTGTCAGCGGCGGCGAATTGTCGTCGCTGGTGCAGAATGGTGTGCATGCGGGTGACGCACTGATGCTGCTCGCGGCGATCGTCTACGCGCTGTACGGCGTGCTCCTGAAGCGCTGGAATTTGCCGATCACCGGCTGGCAATCCACCTATATGCAGGCGTTGTGTGCGCTGGCCGTGATGTTTCCCGCGTTCCTCGCGACGCCGGCGCCGCTGCGGCAGGTCAACGCGGCGACCTGGCCGCTGATCGTCTATGCCGGCGCGCTCGCCTCGGTAGTGCTGCCATTCCTGTGGATCCGCGGGGTTGCGCAGCTTGGCCCGAACCGCTGCGCGACCTTCATGAACCTGTTGCCGGTGCTGACGGCCGCGGCTGCGATCGTGATGCTGGGCGAGCCGGTCAGGTCATTCCATGTCATCGGCGGCGGCCTCGCGCTGCTCGGCGTTGCCTGCGCGCAGGCGTTTCCACGGCCGCTGTTGCGAGCGCTGCGTGCCCGAGCATGATGACGCGGTCATCCGATCGCTGTGACTTATCGTCACAGCGATCGGATGATCCATTTTTCGTCGTGCGGGCGTTGCGACATCACACGTGCACAACTCCGCAGTCCCACATGCGAGAAATATTTCCAATCTTTGCTGATTGATGTGCGATTGCTGCCAAATCGGCGTGCTTGTCGCTCGCTTGCATCATGCGCTTCACATCGAACGCGATCAAACTAAAGGATAGCTAGCTTCTCACTTCGAGTCGTGAGGGTTTGCTGGTTTGATCGATAGTTGTCTCGAGCGAATTATGAAAAAGAAGATCGCGTATGGTGCGATTCTGGTTGGCGCAATCATCCTGGTTTTTCTCGCGCACAAGATTTGGAGTGCCACGAATCTCTTAGCCGAGACGTTGCGCTCCGGCGGTCAACGCATGGCCAGCATTACCAGCCGCCTGGACGCGCAGGAGCAGGCCGCGAACAAGCAAGAGCAGGCAGGAGCAGGCTGCGAGCAAGCAGGAGCAGGCTGCGAGCAAGCAGGAGCAGGTCGCGAGCAGGCAGGAACAGGCTGCAAGCAAGCAGGAACAGGTTGCAATCAAGCAGGAGCAGATTGCGAGCAAGCAGGACGAGGCTGCAAGCAAGCTGGAGCAGACCGCAAAGGGGCTGCAGCAGACGGTCAGTAAACTGCAAGCGGATATTGGCGCGGTAATCGACACGCAGAAGCGCGGCCGGCCCGCGCCCGATCTGCAGGGTCATTCGATTCAGGTTTCGCTGCCTCGGAGCGAATATGCACCGATGACACCGGTCTCCATGACGAAGATCTCGGCGCGAGAATTTCTGATCGCCAACTACCGGGATGTTTTGCTGTTCGACCAGGATCAGCGCACCGCGGTACCGCTTGAGATCGACGTCGCACTGCCTGTCTGGAGTCCAACCGCCGTGTTCTATTCGGCCTTCTACGACAGGATCTTCATCGCGAACTACGTTGGAGAGGACATTATCGTCGCCCAGCTCGAGCGTACGCCGTCCGGCGCAAAGCTTCGTCTAACCGAGCGGATAGCGGATGCCGGCATCAAGGGAGCGGAGGGAGTGGCGATCTCGCGCGGAGGTCGATTCATGGGCGTGGCGGACTACGACGGCAATGTGGTCTCCATGTTCGAACGCGTGGACGATAAATGGGTTATGCGCTGGAAGCGGGATTTGCTGGCCTCTCACGGCATCACGATTATCGGCGATGAGGTTTTTGCCTCGGGCCAGGGCAGCATTGTCAAGCTGTCGATTGAGACCGGGCAAGAGCTCGCCAGGACTGCAAACATCGGTCCTCAGCCGATTCAATTCGCCACCTGCATCAACGAAGACGAGAGCACCGGCGATCTGATCGGTTCGGATCCGATGTCCGGCGTCGTTTTCACGATGACGAAGAGCCTTCAATTGAAGGACGTGTATGGCGCGAACGGTCCGACCCACGCCAACCTGTCCGCGCCGTTCTGTGCCTATCGAGACAAGGACGCAGCCTATATTCTGTCGACCTACCAGGACCGGCTCATTGCTATCAACGAAGGGGCGACAACCTCATTCGAGTTCGGATACCCGCGATGGAACTACATCGCTGATCAATCGCGATTTCGATACCCCTCGGTGACGTCGCGCGGATCCATTCAGTTCGATGCGCCGAGCTATCAGATGTTCGACAAGACTGTGCGTCCTGCCTATGGCGCGCTGGCAGCGAGTGACGGCACGCTGTTGATGATGCCCGCCCGCGGAGACCTGTTTGGTGACGAGTCGACCTTTTACGCGACCGGCATCGCGAGCGACCCGAACTGGCTTGCCATCGTCTCCAATTCGTCACCCAAGGCAGTGCTCTACAACCGCAAGACGGGGGCGCTGGGTGGCGTAACGATTGGCGAGTGGGATTGCTGGGCGCAGGCGAGCGAAGTGTTGTGTCCATCGCGGCGCTATTCCGTCGCCGAACTTTCTGCTGCCGCGGGCATGCTGGATCGAGAGGAAGAGGCCAAGATGGCCGGAGGCTGGATTGGCAGTGCGTTCCCGCTCCTGAAGTACTGGGCGGAATGGGCATCTGGTCGTCGCCCGACACCCTAGACATAGGCGATCTCGCGGTTTTGATCTCATGTGAAGGGCCGGGGCAGAATAGAGCGCCGCGGCCGGCGGTCACTTGTTCGATGAAACGGAGTGATCGCGATGCGTGTTGCCTTGGTCTTGACGTTGCCTCTTGTGATCCTGTGGAGTGCGGTTGCCGACGCGGCACCTGCGCATCACCGGCGTGTGCGACAGCACCTCATCATCCACCCGAGCGAAGAGGTGGTCGTACCCAGCGGGTACAGGTATCCCGGCTTCGGGCCGATCCCGCCAAGCGAGAACCGCAATCTCGATCCATCCACGCGTGGGAGCGGCTGATGCCGGTGCCGCGTGCCTGAGTGACCCGCCTCACATCGCTCCCGGCGCCGTTCTGGGAGTGTGTCGGCCAAGGCGATGCAATGGTGCGTCGACCCAATTGTGGAGGAGGGTAGTTCATGCGTGCAATTTCACTGAGCTTCGCCGTCGCAACTGCAATCGCTCTGTTCACGCTCGGTCAGTCGGCTTCCGCCGCCCCCATCGGTGCCGTCGTGAAAGCGTGCGACAGAACCGCGGGATGCAACTACAGCCTGAACAAGGCTGGAGACCTGTCGGGCTGCTCGTCGAAGGTCTGCTTCTACTGTCCGAACGACGGCAAACGGCAGTGCTTCCCGGTGCAGTAAGCAGCCAGGGGCCCGCTTCCAGCGGGCCCTTTCGCTTCTCGGGGACCGAGCTACGCTGCGCCGGTGACCAGCTTGTGCTGAGGTCTCTCCGTGACACGCTCTTCGAGCATGGCGATGGTTCCCTTGAGATTGTCGTGCCGCTCGTGGAGCGACCTTGCCAAGATCGGATACCTTGGGTTCGACCGATCATAAATTCCCGCGCGCGCTTCTTCGGTCGAGATGTCGGCTTCGATCTGCTGGCAGGCCAGGACAAGATCGGACAGCATCTTCCTGATCGTCGGTTCTCGTCCGGTGCTTGCGCGAGCTGTCTCAAAACGACGATGCATGTTCATGTGCGTGCTCCGAATGTCTGAGTTCGGTACACCGAGAACAGCTGGCGCCGAACTATTCACGGATGCATCGCAAGTTGCTTGCCAGTCGCGGGCCCGTAGGAATACGGCCGGCGCGGTCTGACGGGTCCCCAGGGCTAGTCCCGGCGCCAAGCCGGAATGCAGGCACTGAGCGTGACCCGCTTGTAGTCCCGAGCGGTCGTCTCATCTCCGGCTTCCGCGGCAAACCTGACTGCTGCCTCCATGTCCCGAGAGGCAGACGCACTGTCGCAGAATAGGCTGTGGACTTCAGCCCGGTATCGATATGCCCTGTAGTTCATCGGATTGTACTGAAGCGCCAAATTGTAATTGCTTTGCTCCTCAGCGGCGCCTCGGCGCGCTTCGTCCGACTGGCCGTTGACGTTGGTCAGGCGATTGAGCGCCTGGAGTGTTCCAAGCTCGGTGTAACGCTGAGACATCGCGCCGAAACTTGCAGGAAGTGCATCGGCCGACGAAGCGGGTTGCTTCGCCGCGGTGTACGCGCGTTCAATTTCGATCTTCTTGTATTTGATGGCGTTGTCGTAGTCCCGCAGGCTTTGGAACGTGCTCGATATTTCGCTGTTGATCGGCACAAGATAGGCAGTCGAGAGCCGGCGATCGCCCAGCAGGTTGAGGCATGCCTGTATCTTTGCCTGCGCAGGCAGGACATCGCGACATTCCTTGTCGACCACACGCCGCTCGTCCCGCGGATGCACCGCCGGCGTCGTCTGGGCAGCAGGCAGGACAATGGCCACTGCGAAGCAGACCGCCAACCTGAGAGCGCGACTCGGGCCATCCATCTTGTTTCTTCGCCTTCAGCCCGATCTCGACCAGCCGGCGGATACTTCGTGCGGGCTCCTTGATGATTTGATGCCAAATAATCA
>DASVOL010000839.1:0-1799 GCA_036383375.1 Bradyrhizobium sp.
GGTCTCCCGTCCGTTACCGCACCGGACACTCTATCCGATCCGGCGCGTCCTGACTTACAAGGATGACGGTGGTTATGCAGAGTCACCCCGCCAGGAAAAACTCGCGCAGCAGCTTCGCCGTCGCGTCGGGAGCCTCCTCGGGCAGGAAATGCCCCGATGGCACCGGCGCGCCGCTGACATTGGTTGCCCAGTTCTTCCAGGTGTCGAGCGGCGTGGTTGCGGCGCTGGCAACACCGGCATCGCCCCACAGCGCCAGCATCGGGATCGTGATCTTGTTGCCGGCGTCGACGTCGGCCTTGTCGATCTCGTAGTCGGCATAGGCGCCGGCGCGATAATCCTCGCACATCGCGTGGATGCGGGCGGGATCGCGGAACGGCGCAAGGTAATGCGCGAGCGCGCGCGGATCGATGGCGTCCAGCGTCTTGGTCCTGGTCTGGCTCGCCATCTTCTCCTTGAGGAAGAATTCGCCATTGCTCGTGATCAGCGTCTCCGGCAGCGGATAGGGCTGCGCCAGAAACGCCCAATGGTAGATCTTCAGCGCCGAGAGGCGATTGAGTTTTTGCCAGTAATCATAGGTCGGCGCGATATCGAGCACCGCAAGCTTCGACAGCCGGCCGGGATGATCGAGCGCGAGCCGGTATGAGACGCGGCCGCCGCGGTCGTGACCGGCGAGTGCGAAATGCACATGGCCGAGCTGCTCCATCGCCTCGACCATGGTCTTGGCCCAGACCCGCTTGGTGTAGGGCGTATGGTCCTTGTCGCTATCAGGCATATCGGACCAGCCGTAGCCCGGCAGGTCGGCGATGATCAGCGTGAACTTGTCATCGAGCTTCGGCGCCACCGTGTGCCACATCACATGGGTCGAGGAGAAGCCGTGCAGCAGCAGCAGCGGCGGGCCCTTGCCGCCGACGCGGGCGAAGATGCGGCCCTGCGCGGTGTTGATCCATTTCGACTCATAGCCGGGAAAAAGATCAGCGAGATCAGGCATCGATGGCTCCCCGGTCGCGTGCGCCGTGCTTCAAACTTTGTTCGGCGTTGCCGCTGGCTCAGGCCGGGTTTATGCCATTCTCAAGCCCAACCAACAACAACACGAAACGAGGAAGTGCCATGTCGATCGACTTCGAAATTCCCGCCGAAGCCAAGGCGATCCGCGAGAAGGTCCGCAAATTCGTCCACGACGAGTGCATTCCGGCGGAAAAGGAACTCGACACCAAGCCGCTTGCCGAGGTGCTGGCGCCGCTGCGCAAGAAAGCCCGCGCGCAAGGCCTGTGGTGCCCCTTCGTGCCGAAGGAGTATGGTGGTATGGGCCTCGGCCCGCTCGCCAATGCGCTGGTACAGATGGAGCTCGGCGAGAGCATGCTCGGCGCGCTCTCGATGAACACGCAGGGGCCGGACGACGCCTCGATGATGACGATCCTGGCGCACGGCACCGAGTACCAGAAGGAGAAATTCCTCAAGCCTCTGCTGAACGGCGAGAAGCGGATCTGCTTTTCAATGACGGAAAAGGCCGCCGGCGCCGACGCCACCGGCATGCAGACCACGGCGGTGAAGGACGGCAACGAGAACTACATCCTCAACGGCGAGAAGTGGTTCTCGTCGTCGGCGAGCGTTGCCGACATGGCGCTTGTGATGGCAAAGACCGATCCGAACGCGCCGCGCCACAAGCAGTATTCGACCTTCATCGTCGAGCTGCCCAACCCCGGCTACCGCATCAAGCGCAACGTCGCCAACATGGCGATCGAGGGCCCGCACGATGACGTGATCCATGGCGGCCACTCCGAGATCGAGATCAAGGATCT
>DASVOL010000840.1:0-1912 GCA_036383375.1 Bradyrhizobium sp.
AAGCTCGCCTTCGACCGCGGCAAGGGCAATTGCCTGACCTGCCATGTCATCAAGGGCGGCGAGCTGCCCGGTACGATCGGCCCCGAGCTGACCGGCCTCAAGGCGAAATACAGCCGCGACGAGCTGATCGCGATCGTGACCGATGAGACCAAGCGCAACCCGCAGACGGTGATGCCGCCGTTCGGCCGCAACCGGATCTTGAGCGAGAAGGAAATCAGCGCGGTGGTGGACTTTCTGCAGACGCTGTGACGCGGCGACATCAGCTTGAGGAGATTGTTTCGATGAGCATCACGACCAGCGAATTTTCGGGGACGCGCCGCCTGGTGCTGAAGGGCGCGGGCGTCGCCGCCCTGATCGGCCTCGGCGTCATTCCGTTCGGCGTGCCGCAGGCGCTCGCCGCCGCCAACGACAAATATCCGGAAGAGGCGTTCAAGCAGAAGAACGAGGCCGACGCGATCAAGGCGCTCTACGGCAAGACCGCCGAGCCCTCCGACAAGGTGAAGATGGACGCCCCCGAGATCGCCGAGAACGGCGCGGTGGTGCCGATCTCCGCCACCACGACGTTGGCCGACGTCACCTCGATCTCATTTCTGGTGAGCGAGAACCCGATCTCGCTGATCGCCTCGTACAAGATTCCAGCCGGCACGCTGCCGAGCGTCGCAAACCGCATCAAGATGGCCAAGACCAGCAACGTCACCGTGATCGTCGAGGCCGGCGGCAAGCTCTACAGCGCCCAAAAGGAAATCAAGGTCACGGTCGGCGGCTGCGGCGGCTGAGCCCAAAAAAGGAAACAAAGCGATGGCATCGAGCATTCGCGTGCGCGCCACGTCAAACGGCGACACCACCGAGGTGCAGGCGCTGATCCAGCATCCGATGGATTCCGGCTTCGTCAAGGACGCTAAGGGCGAGATCATCCCGCCGCACTTCATCCAGGTGCTGACCTTCGAGTATGACGGCAAGCCGGTGTTCGTCGCCGACTGGGGCGGCGGCGTCTCCAAGGATCCCTACGTCAAGTTCGCCTTCAAGGGCGGGAAGAAGGGCGACGACCTCAAGGTCAGCTGGGTCGACAACAAGGGCGCGACCGACACCACCACGGCGAAGATTCAATGACGCGGCGCTTCGCAATCCGCGCAGCAATTACCACGTTGGCGCTCGGCGTGCTGGCGCTCGCGCCGGCTGTGCGCGCAGCCGACAGCATCGATCCCGCCGCCGACAAGGCCGCGTTCCAGAAGTTCTTCACCAGCAAATTCCCCAAGCTGAAGCCCGAGGATTTCGTCAACGGTCCCTATTCGATGAATGAGGACCTGCACAAGCAGTGGGAAGAGAAGGAACAGTTTCCGCCCTACGAGTTCTCGCTCGAGGCCGGCAAGGAAATGTTCGCGACGCCGTTCAAGAACGGCAAGACCTACGCCGACTGCTTCCCGAACCAGGGCATCGGCATCCGCCAGAACTATCCTTATTTCGACGAGAAGGAAGGCAAGGTCGTCACGCTCGAGCTCGCGCTCAACCGTTGCCGCGAGGCCAACGGCGAGGCGCCGTTCTCCTATGTGAAGGACGACATGGCGGCGCTCACCGCCTACATGGCCTTCACCTCGCGCGGCAAGCCGATGGACATCAAGATCCCGAACGATCCGCGCGCGCTTCAGGCCTATCAGAAGGGCAAGGAGTATTTCTACACCCGCCGCGGCCAGCTCAATTTCTCCTGCGCCACCTGCCACATCCAGAGCCCGGGCGAGCGGATCCGCGCCGAGGTGCTGGCGCCGGCGCTCGGCATCCTGAACGCGATGCCGATCTACCGCTCGGAATGGTCGGGCATGGGCACCACCAGCCGCCGCTTCACCACCTGCAACAGCCAGATCCGCGGCGTGCCGCTCAATCCGCAGGACGACGAGTACCGCAACCTCGAATACTA
>DASVOL010000841.1:0-2593 GCA_036383375.1 Bradyrhizobium sp.
ATCGGCTTCGCGATCTATGTCGTGTTCTTCGTCCAGCCGTAGCGCTCGCCGGCCATGCGATAGCGCTTCAACCGAACTGCATCTCCTCAACCCGCGCCGGCGCCGCGCCGAAATCGCTGAACCTCACCCAGCGCGGCCTCATGCGGACATAGCCGATGTTCGGCCACGCCTCGCGATCCGGGCCGTCGGGCCAAGCCGCGAAATAGACCTGTTTGCAGGCAGCCAGCTCCGCGCCGGTCGGAAAGTCGGCGACGCCCTCGAGCTGCGCGGTCTGCTCGGCGTCCCAGCCGACTACCAATGCGGCGCGGGGATCGGCGAGGAGGTTCTGGTATTTGCGCGAGGTGGTCAGCGTATCGAAGATGATCTCGAAATCGTCGCTGATCGCGATGCCCACGACCGCCGCCTGCGGCGCGCCGTCGTGGACGGTGCTGATCGCCGCGAGCCGATGCATCCGCAGGAAGGCGAGAAGCTCGGCACGCGTCATACTCTACCTTTTCTTCCACCCGCCGCGCTTGCCCGGCGCGCCGCCGCTCGACCGCGGCGCAGGCCCGAACTCCGGCCCCGACTGCCGCGAGTCGTTCGGCTGGATGATCCGGCTCGTGGTGCCGAACGGTTTGGCCGGCAGCGCGCCGCCGGGGCGGAAGGGCAGCGATTCCGGGCCGTGCATCTCGTCGAGGTCGGGCTTGTGCACCCGTGAGCCGGACTTGCCGCCGCGGCTCGCCTTGAGCGAGGTCTGCGCGGTCTTGTTCTTCAGCGCGGCGACCGGCAGGTTGGCGGCATCGCCGTACTTCCGGGTGCCGGCATAGGCGCCGGCCTGCTTCTGCACGTTGCGCTGCTTCGTGGTGGGATCGTCGACCACGGCCATCTCGGTGGCGCGCAGCCGCTTGACCTCGTCGCGCAGCCGCGCGGCTTCCTCGAAGTTCAAATCGGCCGCGGCCTCGCGCATCCGTGTTTCGAGATCGCTCAGCACGGCCTCGAAATTGTGTCCGATGCTGATGACGTCGTCGGCCATGCCACCGTCGCCGATCTCGACCAGCACATGGTCGCGCTCGTAGACCGAGTTGAGGATGTCGCCGATCGACTTCTTCACGCTCTCCGGCGTGATGCCGTTGGCCTCGTTGTACTCGACCTGCTTTTCGCGGCGGCGGTTGGTCTCGGCGATGGCGCGCTCCATCGAGCCGGTCATCTGATCGGCATAGAGGATCACCTTGCCGTCGACGTTACGCGCGGCACGGCCGATGGTCTGGATCAACGAGGTCTCGCTGCGCAGAAAACCTTCCTTGTCGGCGTCGAGGATGGCGACCAGCGCGCATTCGGGAATGTCGAGGCCCTCGCGCAGCAAATTGATGCCGACCAGCGCGTCGAACGCGCCGAGGCGGAGATCGCGGATGATCTCGATGCGCTCGATGGTGTCGATATCAGAGTGCATGTAGCGGACGCGGATGCCCTGCTCATGCAGATATTCGGTGAGGTCCTCCGCCATGCGCTTGGTCAGCACCGTGATCAGCGAGCGATACCCGGCGGCCGCGGTGGCGCGGACCTCGCCGACGAGGTCGTCGACCTGGGTGCGGGCGGGGCGAATGTTGACGGGCGGATCAATCAGGCCGGTCGGGCGGATCACCTGCTCGACGAACACGCCGCCGGCCTCGTTGATCTCCCAGCCGCTCGGCGTCGCCGACACCGCGACCGTCTGCGGCCGCATCATGTCCCATTCCTCGAAGCGGAGCGGGCGGTTGTCCATGCAGGAGGGCAGGCGGAAGCCGTATTCGGCCAAGGTCGCCTTGCGGCGGAAGTCGCCGCGGAACATGGCGCCGATCTGCGGCACGGTGACGTGGCTCTCGTCGGCGAAGATCAACGCGTTGTCGGGGACGTATTCGAACAGCGTCGGCGGCGGCTCGCCGGGGCGGCGCCCGGTGAGGTAGCGCGAATAGTTCTCGATGCCGGCGCAGCTCCCCGTCGCTTCCATCATCTCGAGGTCGAAGGTGGTGCGCTGCTCCAGCCGCTGCGCTTCCAGCAGGCGGCCCTGGTCGTTGAGCTGGTCGAGCCGCATCTTCAATTCTGATTTGATCGACTTGATCGCCTGAACCAAGGTCGGACGCGGCGTCACGTAGTGCGAATTGGCGTACATCTTGATGAATTCGAGCTCGTCCTGCTTGTGGCCGGTGAGCGGGTCGAATTCCTCGATGGTCTCGATGGTGTCGCCGAACAGGTTCACGCGCCAGGCGCGGTCCTCATAGTGCGCCGGGAAGATGTCGATGACATCGCCGCGAACCCGGAAGGTGCCGCGGGTGAAGTCGGCCTGGGTGCGCTTGTATTGCAGCGCGACCAGGTCGGCGATCAATTGCCGCTGGTCGATGCGCTCGCCCTTCTTCAGCGCGAAGGTCATCGCGGTGTAGGTCTCGACCGAGCCGATACCGTAGATGCAGGACACCGAAGCCACGATGATGACGTCGTCGCGCTCGAGCAGCGCGCGCGTCGCCGAATGGCGCATGCGGTCGATCTGCTCGTTGATCGAGGAATCCTTCTCGATATAGGTGTCGGTGCGCGGGACGTAGGCTTCCGGCTGGTAGTAGTCGTAATAGCTGACGAAATA
>DASVOL010000842.1:0-1814 GCA_036383375.1 Bradyrhizobium sp.
CCGGCCACTACCGCGAGCCGAAGATGCCGGGCATCCAGGGCATCGAGACGTTCACCGGCCACAGCTTCCACACGAGCCGCTGGGACTACGGCTACACGGGCGGCGCCCCGGGCGAGCCGATGGTCGAGCTCCGCGACAAGAAGGTGGGGATCATCGGCACCGGCGCGACCGGGATCCAGTGCATCCCGCAGCTCGCGAAGGACGCCGGGCACCTCTACGTCTTCCAGCGCACGCCGTCGTCGGTCGACGTGCGCGGCAACGGCCCGATCGATCCGGACTGGTTCGCCGATATCGCAACGCCGGGCTGGCAACAGCGCTGGCTGGAGAATTTCACCGCCAACCAGGCCGGTGGATCGGCCGAAGAAGACTTGGTGCAGGACGGCTGGACCGACCTGTCGAAGCGGATCCGCGCCAAGGTGATGCTGCTGCCGCGCGAGCAGCGGACCGTGGAGAACATGCGGGCGGTGTTCGAGGATTCCGACTTCGAGAAGATGGAGGAGATCCGCAACCGGGTCGACACTATCGTCAGCGATCCTCAGACCGCCAAGGACCTCAAGGCCTGGTACGGCCAGCTCTGCAAGCGGCCATGCTTCCACGACGCCTATCTTCAGGCGTTCAACACGCCCGGCACGCATCTGATCGATACCGACGGCAAGGGCGTCGAGGAGATCACCGAGAACGGGATCGTCGTCGCGGGCAAGGAATACAAGCTTGATTGCATCATCTACGCTTCAGGTTTCGAGGTCGGCACCGAGTACAAACGGCGGGCGGGTTTCGACGCGACCGGCCGCAATGGCATCAAGCTGTCGGAGTATTGGGCCGGGGGCATGCGCACCAAGCACGGCATCCATGTGCATGGCTTTCCGAACTTGTTCTTCGTGCAGCCGACACAGGGCGCCAACCTGATCTCCAACGTGCCGCATAATCTGACCGAGGCGGCGCGCACCATCGCCCTGATGGTCACTCATGCGCAGGACAATGGCTTCAAGGAGATCGAAGTCAGCAAGGATGCCGAGAACCGCTGGATCGAACTGCTTCTGACCGCGGTCGGCCGGATGATCGGCGGACCGGATTGCACGCCCGGCTACTACAACAATGAGGGACGCGAGCCGGGACCCGCGGCCAAGCTCAATGTCGGCTATCCGGCGGGCGCGTTGGCCTACTTCAAGTATATCGACCAGTGGCGCAACAGCGGTCAGTTCGAAGGCCTGCAATTCCGCTGAGTGACGCGATCGGGACTGATTTCTGCCAAACGAGGGAGTGCCTGAGTATGACCCAGACCAACGCAGGTGAGACGTCGCACGAACTTCCGAAGGCGGCGTCCGCGCCGGTCATCGCGCAGCACGAGGCGACGCTCAAAGCGCTGCCGTTCGCCGACACCAGGGATTTCGACGACGCCGCGCGCGGCTTCCTCGGCACCATCGAGAACGCGCGCGTCACCTCGGCCCAGGGCAGGGTGGTCTGGAGCCTCGAGCCTTACGGCTTCCTCTCCGAGGAGAAGGCGCCCGCGACCGTTGATCCGAGCCTGTGGCGGCAGTCGCGCCTCAACATGCATCACGGCCTGTTCGAGGTGGTGCCGGGCGTCTACCAGGTGCGCGGGCTCGACATCGCCAACATGACGCTGATCGAGGGCGACAAGGGCGTCATCGTGGTCGACACGCTGACCTCGATCGAGGGCGCGCGTGCCGCGATGGAACTGTACTTCCAGCATCGCGGCAAGCGGCCGGTCGCCGCCGTGATCTTCACCCACACCCACACCGACCATTGGGGCGGCGCACGCGGCGTGCTCGACGACGCCATGCTGGCGGCGGGCG
>DASVOL010000843.1:0-3581 GCA_036383375.1 Bradyrhizobium sp.
CAGCGAGAAGGTGCCGCGGGTGTTGCCGTTGTTCTTCGGGCTTTGCAGCACGATGTCGCGCCGCGACTGGTGCAGCCAGTACAGCACTTCGAGGTTCGAGTAGAAATCGACGCCCTTGATCGCGGCGACCCAGGGCTCGAAAATCTCCAGCCGGCACACCGGGCCGTCATGCCGCCCCTGTCGCGGCGTCGCCAGCCGCGAGGTCCAGGGCGTGCGGATGCGGCCGATGAAGACGAGCCCGGCGTCGCGCGCCGCCGGCATGTCGACGGCGACCTCGCCCTGGCGCAATTCCATTTCACGTACCATGTGTCAGTCCAACGATATGTTCAGCGCCTTGACCACGCCCGCCCACCGCGCGCGATCGGTGTCCACGAATTTGTCGATCTCGGCCTGGCTCTTGACGCGCAGCGGCGGGAAACCGATCCTGACCAGCGAAGCGCGAAACGCCTCGTCGTTCAAGGCCCGGTCAAGGCTCGCCTTGATCTTGCCCGCGATCTCGTCAGGCACCTTCGACGGCGCCGCAATACCATACCAGACGCTGACCGCATAATCGGGATAGCCGCTCTCGGCGATCGTCGGCAGGTCGGGCAGATCGGGGATGCGCTCGGTCGAGCTGACGGCGAGCGCGCGCAGCAGGCCTGACTTGACCGGCGGCAGCGCGGTGCCGAGCGTGTCGAACATCAGCTGGATGTTGCCTGACAGCAGATCCTGCAGCGCGGGTCCGGCGCCCTTGTAGGGCACATGGGTCATCTCGACGCCGGCCATCTGCTTGAACATCTCACCGGCGAGGTGAACCGTGCCGCCGGTGCCGGCCGATCCGAAATTGAGCTTGCCCGGGTTCTTCTTGGCGTAGGCGACGAACTCCGCGATCGTCTTGGCGGGAACGGACGGATTCACCTCCATGATCATCGGCGCGTCCGTGATCACGGACAGCAGGCGGAAATCCCTCGCGGGATCGTAAGGCAGCTTCTTGTAGAGCAGCGGATTGAGCACGAAGATCGAGGCCGCCGTCACGAACAGCGTGTAGCCGTCGGGATCGGAGCGCGCCACCGCCTCGGCCCCGATCGCGCCCTGCGCACCCGCCTTGTTCTCGACCACGACCACCTGCTTGAGATCGCGTCCGAGATATTCGCCGACGAGACGGCCGAGCACGTCGGTCGGCCCGCCCGCGGCGTAGGGCACCACGAGCTTGATCGGGCGCGTCGGATAATCCGCGGCTCGCGCCGGCAGCGCTGCTGTCAGCAAGGCAGTCAGAGCCACGATGAAGGCCGATGATGCGCGCCGCGGCATGGCGTTCCCCCGTTGTTGTTTTCTTGGGAAACGAGAGTACCGGATAATGCGGTTGCCGCAATCAGCCGAGCCAGTATTTGCCTGCGATCAAGACGATCTCGCCCACGATCACCCCGGCGAAGATCGATTTCCTCGCCAGCATGAACGCGACGAAGCCCGCGGCGACGGCGCCGTAACGCAGCCAGTCCGGCACGCCGGCGAGCGCGCCCGGCGGCTGCACCACGATCTGCGCGATGATCCCGGCGAGGATCGCGGTGGCGACCGCCCTCACCCAGACCAGCAGCTCGGAATTCTCGTCGATGCCGCCGCCGAACCACAGGCCGAGCATGCGCCAGATCTGGTTGGGGATGACGCCGGCCACGAACAGGATGGCGAGCGCGTGCCAGTCGCCGATGAAGGTGCTCATGCGCCCGCCCTCACGATGCCCGCCCTCGCCCGGTGCACGCCGTAGGCGATGGTTCCGGCGACGACGCCGCTGACCAGGATATCGACGCCGCTGTTCAGCATCGCTGCCAGCGGGAACAGCAAGAGCCCAAGCATCAGCGCGATGACATCGGCGAGCTCGCGGCAGTTGCGCGCGGTGGAGAACAGGAAGGCGAGAGGCGTCAGCATCAACATGCCGGCGGCGAGCAGCGGCGTGAGGTTGGCCGCGAGCGTGTAGCCGATCGTGTTGGCGATCAGGCAGACCGAGACCAGCCCCAGGCCGAGCCCGTGTATGAAGGCGATCCGGCGGTTGCGCGGCACCTGCGGCAGGAAGCGGTAGCATTCGACCCACAGCGTCACCGCGGTCAGATGCGCCACCAGGATCAGATGCCGCCGCTTGGTGTCTTCGGTACGCATCAACGGCAACACCGATACCACCATCGGAAACAACCTGATCGCGCTGACGGTGACAGCGATCGCCGATTGCAGCACGGTGGCGCCGGAGCCGAGCGTCGTGATCACGATGATCTGCGCCGGCCCCGCCCAGACGAACGCCGTGCTCGCCAGCGTCCAGCCCAGCGAGAAGCCGCTATCATGCGCCAGCGCACCGATGCCGAGATAGGTCGCAAACAGCACCAGGGTCAGCACGGTGGCACCGATCGACCGCGCGCCCCACAAGAAGGCGCGGAACGAGGTCTGCCATTGCGGAGAATCGAGCGGAGGAAGCGCCACGGGAAGCCGGATGGTTTTGCAATGTCGGCGGCTTAGGGCGCGCCCGACGCAGGGTCAAGCAAGTGCGGGACAGGTCCGGTATGCGATGGCGACGACCCAACGTCATTGCGAGCGAAGCGAAGCAATCCATCCCTCCGCGCATGCAGGCCAATGGATTGCTTCGTCGCTACGCGCCTCGCAATGACGTGGAGAGTTCAGCCCTTCACCTCACGCCCTGTTCTTGAGGACAAAACACGCGCCGCCAGCCTTGCGGATGCGGCTGCACAAGCCATCCGCCTCCGGGCGCGTGTCGGCGCCGATACGCACCTGGTAGAACATCGCGCTGCCGCGGCTGCGCAGCCGCGAGCCGAGCAGGCTCGGATCCTGATCGCCGATCACGTTCGACAGCCGCTTGATGGCGCGGGCATACATCGCCAGCGCCTTGTCGCGGCTGAAGCCGGCGGCGAGCTGCACACCCCAGACCTTGGCCGCCGACAACGTGATGTGCTGCTCGAGCCCGGCCACGAACGGATTGGGCGCGCGCTTCAGCAGCGCCATCAGCTCGCGGCAGCTCGCGGTCGGCGCACGCTGCGGCATCTTGCCGTTGCGGCCCGCCGCAGCCCAGTCGTCGACGCTGGAGCCGGTGATCGCGGAGACATAGTTGCGCGTCTCCTGCGGCATGTAGCCGGAGCCGGCGAGCCAGTCCTGGATCCGGCGCGGGCCGGCATTGTAGGCGGCGGCCGCAAGACCCAGATTGCCGAACTGGCTGCGCAGCTCGCTGAGGAATTCAGCCGACTTCGGCAACGCCTGCACTGGATCAAGCGGATCGAGCAACCCGCGCTCGTTGGCCGTGCCCGGCATGAACTGCGCAATGCCCTGCGCGCGCTGGCCGCTCCGGGTCATGGGACCAATCGCGTCGGCCTGGAAACGGCTCTCCTGCCAGATCACGCGCGCGAAGAATTCGAGCGGCAGATCGTTCGCCCGCGCCGCCGACTCGATCATCAGGCACATCGCCTCGCGGGTGTCGCTCTCGCGCGCGTCGTCGGCGGGCTTGTCGGTTGCCGCCGCGGGCTTCTCGGCGGGTGGCGCAGGCGTGGCAGCAGCAGGTTTCTCGGCCGATGGTGCCGTCTGCTCTCCCGGCGGCGGCGCAGGCTGCT
>DASVOL010000844.1:0-6227 GCA_036383375.1 Bradyrhizobium sp.
AACGTGTCGTTTGCGCTGGCCAATTTCGACCGCGCCGACGAGAAGGCGCGGGCCGACGAGCAGAAGGAGCGGCTGTCGCGGATGTTTGCGGCGCTGAGCGCGACCAACGAGGCGATCATGCGGGCGAAGTCCCGCGCCGAGCTCTACCAGCTGGTCTGCGAGGCGGCGGCGACCGGCGGCAAGTTCACCTCGACCACCATCGCGCTGGCGCAGCCCGGCAGCGACTATCTCCGCATTGTCGCGATCGCAGGTCCGGCAGCCGACGGCGCGAGCCAGGTGACGCTATCGACCAGCGAGGCGCACCCCGAGGGGCGCGGCGCCTGCGGCCGGGCGTTCCGGTCCGGCAAGGCCTGCATCATCAACGACTATTTTGCCGATACCGAGACTGCGGCTTTCCATGAGCGCGCTCGTCTCGATGGAACGCAATCCGGTGCCTCGTTCCCGCTGATCGTCAACGGATCGGTCGTCGGCGTCATGATCTTCGTCGCGATCGAGAAGGATACGTTCACACCGGAATTCGCCGAGCTGCTGCAGCGGCTCGCCGACAATCTGGCGTTCGCGCTCGAGAGCTTCGACCGCGCCGACGAGAAGCACAAGGCCGATGAGCGGATCGAATATCTCGCCTCGCATGACAGCCTGACCAATCTGCCGAACCGCGAAACCTTCAACGAGATGCTGCGTCACGCGATCTCGGCGGCGGACCGCCATTGCCGGCAGCTCGCGGTGCTGTTCATCGATCTGGACCGCTTCAAGGTGATCAACGATTCGCTCGGCCACGACGCCGGTGACATGCTGCTGGTGGCGATTGCCGAGCGGCTGCGCGGATCGCTGCGCGCGAGCGACGTGGTGGCGCGGCTCGGCGGCGACGAGTTCGTGGTCATCCTGGATGACACCGCCGAACGTCACGATGTCGAGCGCATCGCCGGCGATCTCCTGGTCGCACTCAGCCAGCCGATGCAGCTCAGCGGGCACGAGTGCCACACCACGGCCTCGATCGGCATTGCGACCTATCCGACCGACGGCTCCGACGTTCAGACGCTGACCAAGAATGCCGACATGGCGATGTATCTCGCCAAGGAGGACGGCAAGAACGGCTTCCGCTTCTTCTCCAACGAGGTCAGGGCGCAGTCGATCGAGCGCCTGACGATGGAAAGCGCACTGCGTCGCGCGCTGGAGCGCGACCAGTTCACGCTCGAGTATCAGCCGAAGGTCGACATGGCGAGCGGTCAGATCAGCGGCGTCGAGGCGCTGCTGCGCTGGACCCACCCCGAGCTCGGCAAGGTCTCGCCGGGGCAGTTCATTCCGCTCGCCGAGGAGATCGGACTGATCGTGCCGATCGGCCGCTGGGTGTTGAAGGAAGCCTGCGCGCAGAACATGGTGTGGCAACACCGCGGCCTCAAGGCGGTGACGATGGCGGTCAATCTTTCGCCGCGGCAGTTCGGCGATCCGAACCTGCTCGACGACATCGACGAGGCGCTGGCGGCGAGCGGCATGCCGCCGGCGCTGCTGCAACTCGAGGTCACCGAGAGCATGGTGATGCGCAACGTGACGCGTGCCGTCCGCGTGCTCGACGCGATCCAGCACCGGGGCATTCGCCTCGCGATCGACGATTTCGGCACCGGCTATTCGTCGATGTCGCTGATGAAGCAGTTCCCGATCGACACCATCAAGATCGATCGCTCCTTCGTGCGCGACCTGCCCGATGATTCCGAGGACGTCGCGATCGCGCAGGCGATCATCAGCATGGGCAAGGCGCTCGGCATGACCATCGTGGCCGAGGGCGTCGAGACCTCCGAGCAGCAGGAGTTCCTGCGCGCCCATGCCTGCGACGAAATGCAGGGCTTCCTGTTCAGCCGGCCGCTGCCACCGCGCGATCTCGCCGAATTGTTGAAGACCTCGCCGGTGCTGACCTCGCCGCCGTTGCAGCCGTCGCTGGACGACGAGACGACCAGCGCGGCTGGACCGGATCTAGGGCGGAAACGCGCTGTCGTCTGACGGCTGCACGGGCAGGTCGCGGACGTCGGAATCGGTGGATGCGATCACGCGCGAGAAATCATACGGCCAGGACGGGATCGCCTGGCCGGCCAGGGTCCGGCGCAGCGCCGCCGATGCCTCCGCAAAGCTCGCCCCGTCGGGCAGGCGGAAGCGGCGGGACAAGGTGGAGGGCAGCGGCTCGGCAGCATCGCGCATCTCGAACGCGGGTCCCCACCACCACGCCGGCGCCGGCGGCCGTTCCGGTTCGGCAATGGCGCGCCATCGCGCAAACTCATCGGCGATGCGGGCAAATTGCAGCTTGGCGGCGGGATGCATCGGAGGCCCTTTGTTGGGCCGCGATGATAGCATCGCCCCCACCTCGCGCAACGCGGCTACTTCTGTTCCAGCTCGGTCGCGGTCGCCGGGCCTTCGCCCATGATCAGCAGCACGGCGTCCTCGTCCTTGGCGCCGTCCCAATGCACCTGCTTGCCGAAATGGGTAACGAAGCTTCCCGCCGGCATCGCCACGGTGCCGTGATCGGGATCGAATTTCGGACCCGAGCCGACCCACCAGGTGCCCTTGAGCACGACGATGTAGCGGTCGTTCGGGTGGAAGTGCGGACGGCTGAAATGATTGCCCTTGGTCCATTTGGTGTAGACCATGTAGAAGCCGGGCTTCGAAGGATCGCCGACCACGACGGCATTCTGCGCGCCGCGCGCGTCGACCGGGCTCCAGGGAATCTGGTCCGGCAGCTTGTAGGTGACGGCGGCCGGATTGAGCTCTGCCGCGGAGCTGACGCTCAGTGTGCCGGCAAGGGCCAGCGGCATCATCAGGTATCGCCAGGACCGGTTCGACGCCGTCATCGCACTCTCCCATGTGAGTTCGTTCGGGCGACTGCCGCGCCCGTATGGCGCGTGATGCTAGTCGTTCTCGCTTGTGCCGGACAAGACGCGCTCGCGCATGTCTGCTCTCAAGATTGCGGCATCGGACCGTGACACAACGCAGTTGCAGTATGAAAAACGCATTTACGACGCTGCGGACGATGATAGGTTGCGCGCCAACCAAAAGACGGGAGGATAACCTTGAAGAAGCAACTGTCGATACTGGCGGCGGGACTCGTGATCGGTGCGGCCGCGCTGCAATTCTCCACCGCCGCATCGGGCGATGACGGCTGGGTCACGCTGCTCGACAGCTCCAGGAAGGGCGACTGGGACGAGGTCGGCAAGGCCAATTGGGCCATGAAGGACGGCGCGCTGGTCGCCGACAAGCTCGACGGCAAGGATCTCTCCTATCTCGTCAGCAAGACCCAATACAAGGATTTCCAGATCCGCGCGGAGTTCTGGACCGACGAGGACGCCAACAGCGGCGTCTTCATTCGCTGCGAAGGCAACAAGGTGATCGACTCCAAGGTCTGCTACGAGGTCAACATCTTCGACAAGCGGCCCGATCCGACCTACGGCACCGGCGCGATCGTCGACGTCGGCAAGGTGGATCCGATGCCGAAGGCGGCCGGCAAGTGGAACGTCTACGAGATCACGGCGCAGGGGCCGCATTTCGTCGTGACGCTGAACGGCCAGAAGACCGTCGACGCGCAGGATTCCAAGCACGCCAGCGGCTACATCGCGCTTCAGTATGGTTCGGGCGTGGTCAAGTTCCGCAAGGTGCAAATCAAGCCGCTCTGACAACACACGGAGAGCCCGGTCGCGCCGCGGCCGGGCCTTCGGCTGCCTGTCGTGGGTTATCCGCCGAGGGTCTTCGGATCGTCGCCTTGCGTGCGCAGATGATGACCGAGCACGAGCCCGGTCAGGCACAGCAACAGCCCGAGCGCCGGTGGCGCAAACAGCGCCTCTTCCTGGAAGATGCCGTTCACCAGCACGACCATCGTGCCGAACGCAGCGAGCCCCTGGATGAGGATTCCGGACGTGGCGTAGAGGCGCCAGGCCTTCAGCGCCACCGCAAAGAAGAAGCCGAGCGGCACCACTGCACCGATGCCCATCTGGTAGAGCAGGACGCCGACGGCGCTCTCGACCGCGCCGTCCATTGTGCCGGCCGCTTGCGCGGCGTCCCAGTCGATCGAGAAGTAACCTTCGGAGAGATTGCCGCCGACGCCGAGGCCGCGGCCGATCGGATTGTGCAGGAATCCGTCCCAGCCGCCCATGAAGCCGATCACGTGAAAGTCGCCGATCTGGAGTCCGATGTGGATCGCCGCGATGGCGTACAGCACGAGTCCGACGAGCGCGACGGCAAGGGTGATGGTGGCGCCGAGCAGCCAGGTTGCCGTCCAGGCCAGGGCCACGAAGATGACCAGGATCAGCGCGCCCTTCACGCTGCAGAAGATCAAGAGCGGGATCGCGATCAGCGCCAACCAGCGATATCCGACCGCGAACAGGAACAGGATGGAGAAGGCGATCCCGTAGCCGAAACTGATCGGGCTCATATTCGGTCCGAAGATGCGCAGGATCGACGACAGTCCGAGATCCTCGAACAGCGGGCTGTTGAGAAAGCTGAAACGGAAGCGGTCGATCAGATCGACCGGGACATTTCCGGTTTGGCGCATCTGGGCTTCCCACGATCCGGAGCGGGTCGCCTTCAGCTCGTCGAAGTGCCAGAACGTGTAGCCGTTGGTGATCTCGAGCCAGAAATCGCGAAACAGCAGTTCGACATAGCCGCAAACGATCAGCAGCACGCTGATGGTCACCAGGAACGGCGTGATGCGGATCTCGAAGGTCGCGGCCGTCAGCAGCGAGAGCTGAAACAGGAACAGCGGAAATGCGATGTTGCGCAGATAGACGAGGGCCGCATGCGCGTCCTGCGTGGCGCCGAGCAGGAAATACACCCCGACGACCGCGAGGGTCATCAGCCCCCAATTCATGATCCGGTCGATCTCGGGCGAGTGCTTGCGCTCGCGCAGCAGGTACAGCGCCAGCGTCACCAGCCACATCACCGCACAGATCAGGAAATTGTAGCCCTTGACGAAATCCATCTCCTGCTCGGTCGTCATGGTGGACGACAGGATCGAGACGAACAGGTTCTGGAAGAAGATGATGAAGACGGCGATCGACGGCGCGTAGGCCGGCGCCGCGAGCACGATGGCGCAACCGATCAGGCTTTCGACGACGATCGCGAGCCCTGCGTTGGCCGCCTGCATGATCGGCGCGAAAGCGATCGATGCCACGGCGATGCCGAGCGCAGGAATGAGGTCGCCGGCCAACAGCGGCCGAGGGGCTATGTCTGTTCGCACAGGCTCTGACCTAAATGACCGGATGGGTGGCGTGCCACACCCGCATCGCCGATCTAGCCGCGCATTGTGTAAGAACCGGTTAACCAGATGGGTCAGCGGCTCCCGAGTAGCGCCTTCAGCACGTCGCGGTCGGCCTTGCCGGTGACGGCGTCGGCAAGGCCAAAGCCCTGCGACAGTTCCCAATGGGTCCAGCCCCAGCACTGCTGCCGGGCGAACGCCGTGACGCCGGCGAGCCAGCGCAGCCGGCTGTCGCGCGGGGCGCCGGCCTTCAACACCCCGAACTCATTGATGATAATGGGGCGGGAATACTGCCGCTGCCAGGCAGCCGCGGGCTCGAGCCATTGGTCGATGCTGCGGCCATGGATAGCGCGGTCGACCATCGCAAGCGCCTTGGGCTTGTTCAGCGCGGTCAGCTGCTCCCGCAACTGCTCAACCTTCGGATCGTCGGCGCGGATCGGATAGGGCAATCCGACGACGTCGTGGAGCGGCTCGTTCCGATCCCAATGGGCCTGATGGGTGAACACCATCGGATCGTAGAAGTGGATGGCGTAGACGACGTTCGGATCGTCGAGCGGCGTGAAGCCCGGCAGCGAGTCCGCACGCTGCCAGTTGACCGGACCCGTGATCAGCGTGGTCTGCGGCAGCAACTGGCGAATGAAGCCGGCCAGTTCCCGGACCTCGCGCTGCCACTGCGCGGCATCGACCTCGGGCTCGTTCAGCAGTTCCGCAAAAACACGATCGGAAGGATAGCGCTGCATGACCTGAGCGAGCGCGGTCCAGGCGCTCTTCATCTCGGCCATTGCCCCGGGCGGATCGTCCTTGTGCAGCGGGTTGAAGTGCTGACCCGAATGCAGGTCGATCGACACGGAATACCCAAGTCCGAGGAGGGTCTTCAGCGCGGCATCGACGGTTTGCAGCCGGCTGTCGATCTCCGCCTTGGAGGCGAAGCGCGGCATGACGAAGTCGGCAGGCACCGGCAGCCGGATGTGGGTCAGGCCGGCCTTGCGCAGTT
>DASVOL010000845.1:0-1947 GCA_036383375.1 Bradyrhizobium sp.
CGCTCCTGCGGCTCCGAAAGCCGCGCCGTCAGATGCGCCGCTGGCGCCGTCGGTACGAAAGCTCTCCGCCGAAAGCGGCGTCGATGCCGCCACCGTGCCGGGCTCCGGCAAGGATGGCCGCGTCACCAAGGGCGACATGCTGGCCGCGATCGAGAAGGCCGCATCGGCGCCGACCCCGGTCAATCAGCCGGCCGCCGCCGTGCAGGTTCGTGCGCCCTCGCCGGCGGACGATGCCGCGCGCGAGGAGCGCGTCAAGATGACCCGGCTGCGCCAGACCATCGCGCGCCGCCTCAAGGACGTGCAGAACACCGCCGCGATGCTGACGACCTTCAACGAGGTCGATATGACCGAGGTGATGAAGCTGCGCGCCCTCTACAAGGATACGTTCGAGAAGAAGCACGGCTCCAAGCTCGGCTTCATGGGCTTCTTCACCAAGGCTGTGGTGCAGGGGCTGAAGGACATTCCGGCAGTCAACGCCGAGATCGACGGCTCGGACCTGATCTACAAGAACTACTACCACATCGGCGTTGCGGTCGGCACCGACCGTGGCCTCGTGGTGCCCGTGGTACGCGACTGCGACCACAAGTCGATCGCCGAGATCGAGAAGTCGATCGCCGACTACGGCCGTAGAGCCCGCGACGGTCAGCTCAAGATCGACGAGATGCAGGGCGGCACCTTCACCATCACCAATGGCGGCATCTACGGCTCGCTGATGTCGACGCCGATCCTCAACGCGCCGCAGTCCGGTATCCTCGGCATGCACAAGATCCAGGAGCGGCCGATGGTGGTCGGCGGCAAGATCGAGGTGCGGCCGATGATGTATCTGGCGCTGTCCTACGATCACCGCGTCATCGACGGCAAGGAAGCGGTCACCTTCCTGGTGCGCGTCAAGGAGAGCCTGGAAGATCCGGCCCGGCTTGTGCTGGACCTCTGAGGTCTTATCGCGCGCGGCGCCCGATCTGCTCGGGCGTCGCGATTGGTTGGGTGCTTACGTTTGGGGATCAATGTGACGGACAAGGTCGTTGTCATCACCGGCGGCAGCCGCGGCATCGGCCGCGCCACCGCACTTGCGGCTGCCGCGCGCGGCTATCGTGTCGTGGTCGGCTACGCCACAAACCAGGCTGCGGCCAACGAGGTCGTCGCCGCGATCGAGGCGAAGAACGGCAAGGCGATCGCGGTGAAGTGCGACGTCGGCAGCGAGCAGGACATCCTGGCGCTGTTCAAGGCCGCCGACGGGTTCGGCACGCTCGGCGCGCTCGTCAATAATGCCGGCATCGTCGGCAAGAGTGGTGTGCGTGTCGACGAGATGTCGGCCGAGCGCATCCAGCAGATGATGGCGGTCAACGTCACCGGCAGCATCCTGTGCGCGCGCGAGGCGGTGAAGCGGATGTCGACCAAGCACGGCGGCCAGGGCGGCGTCATCGTCAACCTCTCCTCGGTCGCGGCGAAGCTCGGCGCACCCAACACCTATGTCGACTATGCCGCCTCCAAGGGGGCGATCGATTCCTTCACGGTCGGCCTCGGCTACGAGGTCGCGGCTGAAGGCATCCGGGTCGCCGGCATCCGGCCCGGATTGATCGACACCGACATCCACGCCGCGGGCGGCGAGCCCGATCGCGCCCATCGGCTGGCCCACATGGTGCCGATGAAGCGCGTCGGTACCGCGGATGAGATCGCCAACGCCATCGTCTGGCTGATCTCGGATGAAGCTTCCTACGTCACCAGCGCGATCCTCGACGTGTCGGGCGGTCGCTAGAGCACGATCAAGCGGGAAGCGGTCTTCCGACCAGATCGCGCGTCCGCCTCACTGTCACCGAGTTTAGCTACAGGACCTCAATCATGGCTTCTTACGATCTCGTCGTCATCGGCACTGGCCCCGGCGGTTACGTCTGCGCGATCCGCGCGGCGCAGCTCGGCATGAAGGTTGCCGTCGTCGAGAAGAACGCG
>DASVOL010000846.1:0-7961 GCA_036383375.1 Bradyrhizobium sp.
ATGGCCTCGCGCAGCTTCCTCAGGCTCGGCGAGCGGCGCGTGAAGCCGCACGGCTTCAGCATCGGGCAATTGCCGGTGATCTATCTGCTGCGCGACGGCAAGGCGATGTCACAGCGCGATCTCGCCCGCGCGGCGAAGGTCGAGCAGCCGTCGATGGCGCAGATATTGGCGCGGATGGAACGCGATGGCCTCATCCAACGCACGCCGATGCCGGGTGACGGCCGCAGCCAGCTGGTCTCGCTGACCAAGGCGGCCAGGGCCAAACTGCCGGCCGCACGCAAGGCGTTGCATCGCAATCAGGACCAGGCGCTGGCCGGCTTCAGCGCGGCCGAAGCCGCAACCCTGCTCGACCTGCTGCGGCGGCTCAATCGAAACCTCGACCGCATGGTGGCGGAGGAGGTGGAGAGCGGCGAGGCGGTCGAGGCGTAGAAGCACGACATGCAGCGCGCAATGAAAAAGGCCGGGAGCGATCCCGGCCTTTTCTGTTTTCTCCGTGGTCACCGCGCGGCTTGCCGCCTTCGCGGGGCACGACAGGCTTTGGCGTACGTCACTCCGCCGCTTCGGTCGCCTTCAGCGTCGGATAATCGGTATAGCCCTTGGCGCCACCGCCGTAGAAGGTTGCTTTGTCCCAGTCGTTGAGCGGGGCGCCGGCCTTCAGCCGTTCGACCAGATCGGGGTTGGAGATGAACGGCTTGCCGAATGCGATCAGGTCGGCGGCACCTGCCTCCAGCACCTTCTCCGCCAGCGCGAAGTCGTAGCCGTTGTTGGCGACATAGGCCTGCTTGAAGCGCTTGCGCAGCGAAGCGTAGTCGAACGGCGCGTTGTCGCGCGGTCCGCCGGTCGCGCCCTCGATGACGTGGATATAGGTCAGCTTCAGCGCATTGAGCTGGTCGACGATGTAGTCGAACAGCGGTTGCGGATTGCTGTCGGAGACATCGTTGGCCGGCGTCACCGGCGAGATGCGGATGCCGGTACGCTCGGCGCCGGCCTCCTTGGCGACCGCCTTTGAAACTTCCAGCATCAGCTGGGCGCGATTCTCGATTCCGCCGCCGTAGGCGTCGGTGCGCTTGTTGGTGCTGTCCCTGGCAAACTGGTCGAGCAGATAGCCGTTGGCGCCATGGATCTCGACACCGTCGAAGCCGGCCGCCAAAGCATTCGCCGTGCCGCGCTTGAAGTCCTCGATGATCCCGGGGATCTCCGACAGTTCGAGCGCGCGCGGCTCGGACACGTCGGCGAAGGTGCCGTTCACGAAGGTCTTGGTCTTGGCGCGGATCGCGCTCGGCGCCACCGGCGCGCCGCCATTCGGCTGCAGCGAGGTATGCGAGATGCGACCGACATGCCAGAGCTGGATGAAGATGTGGCCGCCGCGCTCATGCACGCGATCGGTGACCTTGCGCCAGGCCGCGACCTGCTCCTTCGAGTAGATGCCAGGCGTGTCCTGATAGCCCTGGCCCTGCTGCGAGACCTGGCTCGCCTCGGTGATCAGAAGGCCGGCGGAGGCGCGCTGGCCGTAATAATCCACCGCGAGCGGGCTTGGCACCATGCCGGGCGGCACCGCGCGGTTGCGCGTCAGCGGCGCCATCACGAAGCGGTTCGGCAGCGTCAGCGGGCCAAGCTTGTAGGGCTCGAGAAGTTTGGTCGGTTGGCTCATGTGAAACGGTTCCAGACAATGATCGATGAGGAGAGATTTGTGCATTGCCGCGACCAGCGCAATGGCCGGGATATGCCCAGTTTGCAGGCTAGCCGCGCACAATTCCGCCCATGTGGCCGGCATCGAGGAACAGAGTGTGCGCGTTGACATAGGAGGATTCATTCGAAATCAGGAACAGCGCAGTATAGGCGACCTCCCAGCCGGTGCCCTGGCGGCCGAAAGGCACCGTCACGGCGCGGTCCGACCGCCTGCGGCTGGCATCGCGGCCCATCGGCGTGTCCATGAAGCCGGGCGCGATCACATTGCAGCGAATGCCCTTGTCCTCGCCGGCCCGCGCGATCGCCCGTCCGAGCGCGATCTGCGCCGCCTTGGAGGATTCATAGGCCGGGTTGCGGCCGCCGGCGCGCTGGCTCGCCATCGAGGAGATCAGGATGATCGCGCCGCCCGGCGCCATCACCTCGAGCGCCTTCTGCGCGAACAGCATGTGGCTGCGCACATTGACGGCGTAATCGCGGTCCCAGGCGTCCGCCGTCATCTTGGGCAGCGACAGGCCGGAGGAAATGCCGACATTCAGCGCCAGCCCGTCGAGCCCGCCGAGCCTTTGCGCGCAGCGTTCGACCGCCGGCGCGATCGCCGCGACGTCGGAGACATCGACCACATCGGTGAAGGCCTTGCCACCTTCGCCCGTGATCTGCGCGACCGTGTTGTCGGCGGCCTCCCGGTTGACGTCGAGGCAGGCGACCGAGGCGCCCTCGCGCGCGAACAGCACGCTCATCGCGCGGCCGTTACCGATCGGCGGCTCTTCGTCAACGGTTGTGCGCTGTCCGGCACCGACCACGATGATGCGCCGGCCGGCGAGGCGGCCGTGATTTTTCGCCAGCCCGAGCGATTCCGCATGCAGCGAGGCGGACGGATCGATGGCTTTCGGTGCGTGGGTCGACATGGCGTGCTCCCTGACGTCTTGTTGTTGTCAGGGAGCAGTAGCATGGCTGGGCGTGCGAGGCGAAAATCCCGCAGCGGGGAATTTGATTGTGCCGCTGTCATTCCGGACGTCCGAAGGACGAACCCGGAATCTCGAGGTTCCGGGTCTGCGCCCAACGGCGCATCCCGGAATGACGCGCGAGGCGCGTCAGCTCACGCCGAGAAAATCGCGCTTGCCGATCTCGACGCCGTTGTGGCGCAGGATGCCGTGCGCGGTGACGGCGTGGAAGTAGAAGTTCGGGAACGAGAAGGCGCTGACGAATTGCTGGCCCTTCAAGGTCATGGTGCGCTCGGCGCCGATCGGGAAGGTGACGTCCTTGGCGTCGGCGCCGTCGAACTGCTCGGGCTTGAACGACTTCACGTAGTCGATCGTCTTCGCCAGCCGCTGTTTCAGTTCGCCGAAGCTCTTCTCGGTGTCGGGCGTCGACGGCACCTCGCTATGGGTCAGCCGCGCGCAGCCGCGTGCGGCGTGATCGCAGACCAGCTGCACCTGCTTGGTCAGCGGCAGCATGTCGGCATAGAGCCGCGATCCCAGCAGCACCTCGGGCGCGATCTTCTTCGCTTCGCAATGCGCCTCGGCCTTGGTCAGCTCGCCGGTGAGGCTGTTGAGGATCTGCAGGTAGGCGGGGACGACGGCGTCATGAAAGGACATGGGGATGCTCTTTGTTCTGATGAAATCCGGATCTGCCGAACGGCGATGCTGCACATGGGGCCGCGGTTGGAAAATACAACTGCGGACGGCTGTAACAGTTAGTCAAATGTTTCTCGGCCGCGCACCTTCAATCCCGTCATCCTGAGGTGCGAGCGCAGCGAGCCTCGAAGGATGCACGGCCCGGCTGGTGGCCGTCGACCCTTCGAGACGCGCTACGCGCTCCTCAGGGTGACGGGTCAAAAGCATTGCTTGCTACCCAGAAAGCCCGACGACGTCCTACCGCGTCCCCGGCATCGCCGCATCGGCAGCCGGCTGCGTACGGCCACCGCCGCGCATCCGCGCCAGCAGCTCTGCGGTCGGCCAGGAATCCGCCGGCAGGCCGTACTTCATCTGCATCGCCTTCACCGCGCTGCGGCTCGCCTGGCCCAGCACGCCGTCGATCTTGCCGACGTCGTAGCCGGCGCGCGCCAGCAGCGACTGCAGCTCCTTGATCTCGCCAAACGGCAATTGCGCGACCGGCGCATGCGGCCGCTGCATCGGCGGTGCACCCGCGATGCGGCCGGCGAGATAGCCGGCGGTGGTCGAGTAGATCAGCGAGTTATTCCACTCGGTGTAAGCGGAGAAGTTCGGATAAGCGAGGAACGCCGGTCCCATCCGGCCCATCGGCAGCAGCAGCGAGGCCGGCATCTCGTCGTTCGGCAGCGGCTTGCCGTCGGTCAGCGTGATGCCGAGCGCCGCCCATTTCGAGCGCGGCAGCTTGATGGTGAGGTCGGCCTGGTCCCACGGGAAATTCGCGGACTGCGGCACGCGCACCTCCTGCAGCCACGGTTCGCCGCGCCGCCACTTCAATCCGTTGGCGATGTAGTTTGCGGTCGAGCCGATCACGTCGGGGCCGCTGGCGAGCAGGTTGCGATGGCCGTCGCCGTCATAGTCGACCGCATAGTTGAAATAGTGCGTCGGCAAAAATTGCGTCTGGCCGAGCTCGCCGGCCCATGAGCCGATCATCTCGTCGGGCGAGAGGTCACCGCGCTCGATGATCTTCAGTGCCGCGATGGTCTCGCCCTGGAACATCTCCGAACGGCGGCAATCATAGGCCAGCGACACCAGCGATTTCAGCGTCGGCAGATTGCCCATCTGGACGCCGAAATCGCTCTCCAGTCCCCAGAACGCGGCGATCACCGCCGGCGGCACGCCATACTCCTTCTCGGCGCGCGCGAACGCGACCGCGTAGGTCTTGATGTATTGCTGGCCCTGCTGCATCCGGTAGTTCGCGGCCATGCGGCCGGCGAACTGGGTGAAGATCTGCCCGAACACGCGCTGGCCGCGGTCGCGGTTGACGATGCCCTGGTCATAGACCAGGTACGGCGCGGCTTCCGCGATCGTGCGCTGCGAGACGCCGGCGGCGACCGCCTTCTGCTTCAGCTCGGCGAGGAAGCGATCGAAGCTCTGCCCATTGTGGCAGGACGCGGCCCTTGGCGATGCCACCGCGGCCGGGCGCGCCCTGACCGGGGCCGGCCCAGCCGGATTGGGCAGCGGCTGCTGCGCATGACCCAGCGAGGAGAGCGCCAGCGCCCCCGCGATCGCTGCGATCATGATCGGGGCGCGGAGGGGAGATGCTGGCATCGATGTCACCGGCTGGGAAAGGGGATCTAAGGCCCTTTCTGCATACACCAGGGCGACACCGGGCAACAACGGGGGTGCCCTGTTAGACCAATTGGGCTTCGGCAGGCTCTGTCCTCGCCGCTATGATCGGCGGGTGATTCGCGGGCGGGGGTGTCGGCGGATCGATCACGCCCGGAGGGACCCATGTGGAGTTTTCTCGAGCGTCTGTTGGATTCGTCGACGTTTTCGCCACACGGCATCTGCCTGTTGTGGGAGCCGGAGCTGATCTGGCTGCACGTGATTTCAGACGCGATCATTGCCGCTTCGTATTTCTCGATCCCGTTTGCGCTCGCGATCCTCGTCTCCAAGCGGCGCGACTTCCAGTTCGGCTGGATGGCTTGGCCGTTCGCCGCCTTCATCCTCGCCTGCGGCCTCACGCATGTGTTCTCGATCTACACGCTGTGGGTGCCGGTCTACGGGCTCGAAGGAATAGTCAAGGCACTCACAGCAATCGCCTCGATCTTCACCGCGGCGCTGCTCTGGCCGCTGATCCCGAAAATCCTGGCGATCCCGACCGAGCAACAGCTGCGCGAGGCGCATGTTGCGCTTGCCGAGGAGGGCCGGCAGCGCCAGCGCTCGGAAGTCCTGCTCGAGCGTTTCCGCGAGGCCGAGGTCAATGAGAGCAAGATCCGCCAGGCGCAGAAGATGGAAGCGGTCGGCCAGCTCACCGGCGGCATCGCGCACGACTTCAACAACATCCTCACTGTCATCACCGGCACCATCGACATCCTGGCCGAGGCGGTCACCCACAACCGCCAACTCACCGAGATCACCAGTCTGATCCGCGACGCCGCCGAGCGCGGCGCGTCGCTGACGCGGCATCTGCTGGCCTTCGCGCGCAAGCAGCCGCTGCAGCCGAGCGATGTCGACGTCAATGCGTTGATGGTCGACACCATCGAGCTGCTGCGGCCGACCATCGGCGACCATGTCGACATCGATTTTCGCGCGATGCCCGATCTGCCGCGCGCGCTGGTCGATTCCAATCAACTGGTCACTGCAATCATCAATCTCGCGCTGAACGCGCGCGACGCGATGCCGAAGGGCGGCAGGCTGCGGATCGAGACCCGCACGGCCGAACTGAAGCCATCAGACGTGCACGGCCATGACGGGCTTGCGGCCGGCGACTATGTCGTGATCGCGCTGATCGACAACGGCCAGGGCATCGCAGAAGGCGATCTCGCCAAAGTGTTCGAGCCGTTCTTCACCACCAAGGATGTCGGCAAGGGCACCGGTCTCGGGCTTTCCATGGTCTACGGCTTCGTCAAGCAGTCCAACGGCCACATCGTGCTCGACAGCGAGGTCGGCCGCGGCACCAGGGTGATGCTCTATCTGCCGCGCGCGGCGGTGCTCTCGCCGGCCGCCGCGCCCGAGCGGCGGCAGCCGGAGGTGCGCGGCGCGCAGGAGATCGTGCTCGTCGTCGAGGACGACAGATTGGTGCGCTCCTACGTGCTGACCCAGATCGAGAGCCTCGGCTACGCGACGTTGTCGGCCAACAATGGTGGCGAGGCGCTCGCCGTGCTCGACAGCGGCGCGCCGGTCGATCTGTTGTTCACCGACGTCATCATGCCCGGTGCAATGAACGGACGCGATCTCGCCACCGAGGCGCAGCGGCGACGCCCCGGCCTGCGTGTGCTGTTCACGTCGGGCTACACCGAGAACGCCATCGACCAGGGCGGCAAGCTCGAGCAGGGCATCCTGTTCCTGGCAAAGCCCTACAGCCGTGCCCAGCTCGCCCGCATGCTGCGCGTCGCGCTGCGCGAGGAGGAGACCGCGCGCGCTCAGGAGCCGGCGGAGTAGGCCCGGATTTCGCTTTGCTCCACCCGGGCTACCGATTGCCCCTGCACATGACCAATCGTTAATCCGCGCCGCGTCGCTGCGACGCACGCCTTGCCCTTGCGGCTTCGGCCGCAAAATCCCTACCTCAACGGCGTCAGTTGTGGCAGCATTCCGCTCGCCGTGAGGGAACAACGATGAATTATTTCCGCACCGCGCTCCTGCTTGCCGGCCTCACTGCGCTGTTCATGGGCGTCGGCTATCTGATCGGCGGCGGCACTGGCGCCGTGATCGCGCTGATCGTTGCTGCCGCGACAAATCTGTTCACCTACTGGAACTCGGATCGCATGGTGCTGTCGATGTACGGCGCCCATCAGGTCGATGCGCGCTCGGCGCCGGACCTCTACAATCTCGTCACCGAGCTCGCGCAGCGCGCGAGCCTGCCGATGCCGCGCGTGTTCGTGATGGACGAGGCGCAGCCGAATGCGTTCGCGACCGGCCGCAACCCGGAGAATGCCGCGGTTGCCGTCACCACGGGATTGATGCAGCAGCTCAGCCGCGAGGAGCTCGCCGGTGTGATCGCGCACGAGCTCGCGCATATCAAACATCACGACACCCTGACCATGACGATCACCGCGACGATCGCCGGCGCGATCTCGATGCTGGCGCAGTTCGGCATGTTCTTCGGCGGCAACCGCAACAACAATGGCCCGGGCATCGTCGGCTCGATCGCGATGATGATCCTGGCGCCGCTCGGCGCGATGCTGGTGCAGATGGCGATCAGCCGCACCCGCGAATACGCCGCCGACGATCTCGGCGCACGCATCGTCGGCCAGCCGATGTGGCTGGCGTCCGCGCTCGCGAAGATCGAGAACGCTTCGCATCAGCTGCCGAACATGGAAGCCGAGCGCAATCCGGCCACCGCGCACATGTTCATCATCAACCCGCTGTCGGGCCACGGTGTCGATAATCTGTTCGCCACTCACCCTTCGACTGCGAACCGCATCGCCGCGCTGCAGCAGCTCGCCGCCGAGCTCGGCACCCAGACCGCGCCGCGTTCGGCTGCGACGGCCACTCCGCCGCGCAGCCCGTGGGGCGGATCGTCGGGCCAGCGCGGGCCGTGGGGATGATGGACGATCAGGCCGAGGTCTGGTGCGAGTGTGCACCGGGCCGCGAGGCCGGCCGCTTGTGCCGCTCCTTGATGGCGGCGACCTGCTTGAGCATTTCCTTCAGCGCGATCAC
>DASVOL010000847.1:0-7901 GCA_036383375.1 Bradyrhizobium sp.
GTCCATGCCGTTCTGCAACGCCTCGGGGCGCACCGAGAACAGGATGGATTGACCCGACAGCCGGTAGTGCAGCGCCACCAGGTTGTTGTCTGCATCGAACGCGCCGGTCAGCTTGCACTGCGTGACCGGGTGATACTTGCCGTGCTGCATGTCCTCTTCGCGCGACCACAACAGCTTGATCGGCGTGCCCGGCATCTGCTTGGCGATCGCCACCGCCTGGCGGACATAGTCGGTCATGCCGCGCCGGCCGAAACCGCCGCCGAGCATCAGCTTGTGCACGTCGACCTTCTCCGCCGGCAGGCCGGAGGCCTCGAGCGCCGCCGCGAACGCCGCCTCGCCATTCTGCGTGCCGCACCACACCTCGCATTTATCGGGCGTGTAGAGCACGGTGGCGTTCATGGGCTCCATCGTGGCGTGGTTCTGGTAGGGATAGCTGTAGACAGCTTCCACCTTCTTGGCTGCGCTTGCGATCGCGGCCTTGGCATCGCCGTTCTGGTTGCCGACATAGGCCGGCTGCGCATTGTCGAGACCTTCGGCGAGCCACTTCGCAATCGTCTCGCTGGAGACCTTTGCGTTGTCGCCTTCGTCCCAGACGATCGGCAGCTTGTCGAGCGCGGACTTGGCGTGCCACCAGGTGTCGGCGACGACGGCAATGGCGCTGTCGCCGACCGGCACCACCTTCTTGACGCCCTTCATGCCTGATATCTTGGCCTCGTCGAAACTCTTCACCTTGCCGCCGAACACCGGGCAATCCTTGATCGCGGCGTTCAGCATGCCGGGCAGCTTGACGTCGATGCCGTAGGTCATCTTGCCGGTGGTCTTGTCGACGGTGTCGAGCCGCTTCAGGCCCTTGCCGGCGATGGTCCAGTCCTTCGGGTCCTTCAGCTTGACGTCGGCCGGCGGCTCGAGCCTGGCGGCGGCTTCCGCGACCTTGCCGTAGGTCGTGGTCTTGCCCGATGGCGTGTGGCTGATGACGCTGTTGGCGGCCTTGCACTCGGTGGCCGGCACCTTCCACTCGTTGGCCGCGGCCTGGATCAGCATCACGCGCGCGGTGGCGCCGCCCTTGCGGACATAGTCCTGCGAGGTGCGGATGCCGCGGCTGCCGCCGGTTGAGAAATCGCCCCAGGCGCGCTTGCGGGCGACGCTCTGGCCGGGCGTCGGATATTCGGTGGTGACCTTCGACCAGTCGCATTCCAGCTCCTCGGCGACGAGCTGGGCCAGGCCGGTCAGCGTGCCCTGGCCCATCTCGGAGCGGGCGATGCGGATCACCACGGTGTCGTCGGGCCGGATCACGACCCAGGCGTTGACTTCCGGTGCGCCGTCGGCTGCGCGCACCACGGAGGGGCCGCCGAACGGCAGATCGAGGCCGAGCGCGAGCCCGGCGCCGGCGGTTGCCGTGCCGATCACGAAGGCGCGGCGGTTGAGTGTCGGCATGATGTGTTGATTCATGGCTGCCTCCTCACGCGTTCGCGGCAGCATGGATCGCCTCGCGCACCTGCTGGAAGGTGCCGCAGCGGCAGATATTGGTGATGGCGTCGTTGATGTCGTCGTCGGTCGGCTTCGGATTCTCCTTCAGCAGCGCTGCCACCGCCATGATCATGCCGCTCTGGCAATAGCCGCATTGCGGCACGTCGCTCGCAATCCAGGCGAGCTGCACCTTGTGCATCACGCCGCCGGCCGCGAGGCCCTCGATGGTGGTGATGTCCTTGCCGGCCACTTCGCTCACCGTCACGCCGCAGGAGCGCATCGCGACGCCGTCGATATGCACCGTGCATGCGCCGCATTGTGCAATGCCGCAGCCGTATTTGGTCCCCGTCAGTCCGACATTCTCGCGAATCGCCCACAGCAGGGGCGTGTCGTCCTCGACGTCCACATTGATCGTCTTGCCGTTGATTTTGAGGTTTGCCATCGCTTTCCCCTGAATGGTCCAATCCTCCGATTGGACTTCGGGGCGATGTTGGCCTTGAAACTGGAACGGTTCAAATCAAGAATATGCGCTTGCAGTGCGGAAGAAAGTTGATGGCGCGGTGTATGGTCGCGCTCCGCGCATGCAACATGCCTGTCATGCCTTTTGCGGTGAGGCGACGGCCAGACGCAGGAAGCTCATGACGCTGCCGAGTGCGGCAAATCCGGCACCCAGCGCCAGCGCCACCGTTGCGCCCTCGCGATCGGCGAGGGCGAAGCAGAGCGCGGCAAGCGCAGCACCGGTGGTCTGCCCGGTCAGCCGCGCGGTCGCGACGATGCTGCTGGCGCTGCCGCTGCGATGTGGCGGCGCGCTCGACATGATCGCCTTCATATTGGGGGTCTGGAAGAAGCCGAAGCCAATGCCGCAGACCATGGTGCGCCAGACGATGTTGGCGATGCCGGGCTCGGCCGGCAGGGTCGCGAGCAGCACCATGCCAACGCCAAGCAGCAGCATGCCGATGCCGCCGAGGATGCCGGCCGGATAGCGGTCCGACAGCCGGCCGCCGATCGGCGCCATGAAGGCGACCACCAGTGGCCAGGGTGTCATGAAGAAGCCGGTCTCTACCTGCGAGCGGTGCAGTATGTCCTCGAAGTAGAACGGCAACGACACGAAGGCGAGGCCCTGCACAGCAAATGAGCAGACGGCGGTCGCGGCCGACAGCGCGAAGATCGGACGGCGGAACAGGTCGATCGGCAGCATCGGCGCCGGATGATCGGCATGCCGCCGGGTCAGGATCCAGCCGAACAGCAGGGCTCCGACAAATTCCGAGATGACGAGCGCAGGCGCCGCCTTATGGGCGGCGCTGCCGATACTGACGATGAAGAGCCCGAGGCAGGCGCAGGCCAGTGCCGCACCGGCGAAGTCGAAGGCGTGGGTCGCGCGCGGCGTCTTCGGCAGCGTCTTCATGCCGATCAGCAAGGCGATGATGCCGAAGGGAATGTTGACGGCGAACAGCCAGGGCCAGGGCCCGAGCGCGAGGATGCCGGAGGCGATCGTCGGTCCGAGCGACATGGCGCTCGCGACCACGAGCGCATTGTGACCGAAGCCGCGGCCGAGCATCCGGCTCGGATAAACGAAGCGGACCAGCGCGGTGTTGACGCTCATCAGGCCGCTCGCGCCGAGCCCCTGCAAGGTGCGCGCGACCAAAAGGCTCGGCAGCGACCACGCCAGCGCACAGCCGAGTGACGCCAATGTGAACAGCAGGAGGCCGCCGATGTAGATCCGCTGGTGGCCGACGATTTCACCGAGCGCTCCGAGCGGCAGCAGCGTGGCGACCAGGGCGATCTGATAGACGTTGACGACCCAGACCACTTCGGCAGGGCTGACATGCAGATCGCTGGCGATCGCAGGCAGCGCGATGTTGGCGATTGCGGTATCGAGCGAGGCCATCGCCAGCGCGGTGAAGATCGCGGCCACCGCCCAGCGCCGCCGTTCCCAAGGCAATCCGTCGGTGATCGGCGCCGCAGCTGCGGTGGTCGGGGTCTTCTCGAGCATGCCTGAAATTGTCTCCGGAACCGCCATGTACTACGCCGGCCCCACGTTCCCCAGCCGCACCATTGCATGATGCGTATGCGAAGCAGCGTTGCCGACGGGGCCGGCAGGCTGCGGCCGAGAGCGGTGCTGCGTCCACACCCACAACTGTCATCGCCCGGCTTGACCGGGCGATCCAGTACGCCGCGGCTTCTCGATTCAAGCACCAGCGCCTCTGGAATACTGGGTCGCCCGGTCAAGCCGGGCGATGACACCGAGATGAAGTACGTCGTATCGCGCAAGAACCATCCTCATCGTCGTCCTGGCGAAAGCCAGGACCCATTACCCCAAATGCTCGTTGTTGCGTGACGCTGGGGCCGCAGCCCTCTTCAACAGCACAGCCCTGTGGTTATGGGTCCCTGCTTCCGCAGGGACGACACTCAGTTGACAGCCCGTGAGCGCGATCATTCGAATTCGTGTTCCCGCGCTGCGTCACAGAAGCGCGCCGGAGCGACTTTCGGATAGCTTGCGTCACCGTCGCGATCGACTACGCTTGGCATACAGGCAGGCGCGACGTGAGATCGCGCCGCATGAGGGGACGCGCGCATTGCACGGACAGGCCGACTGGCGCAGCGAAGCCATGCGAAGCGCCAGGGAGGGAACCCGGCGCCGCGCATTCACCGGCCTCTGGGTCGCGGCGCTGCTGGCGATCCTCGGCTTTCTGGTCATCTATCCCGTTTTGATGCTGCTGCTCGGTGCGCTCACCGACACCAATCCGGTGGTCGACGGCATCCGCCTCAGCCTGAGTCATCTGTCGATCGCCAATTTCCTCGCCGTGCTTGCCAATCCGAATGTCGGCGAGGCGCTGCTCAACACGCTGATCGCCTGCGGCGGCGGCACGGTCATCGCGGTGGCGATCGGGCTGCTGTTCTCGTGGATCGTGGTCCGCACCAACACGCCGTTCAAGGGCTTCATCGCCGCGGCCAGCATCCTGCCGCTGTTCGCGCCGCCGCTGGTCGCTGGTGTGGCCTGGGCGATCCTCGGCTCGCCGAAGACCGGGTTGATCAACACGATGCTCAAGTGGATGGGCTCCGACCTGCGCATCGACCTCTATTCGATGTGGGGCCTGGTGTTCGTGTTCGGCATCTACTACGCGCCGTATGTCTACATGTTCACGTCGTCGGCGCTGCGCAACATGGACCCGAGCCTGGAGGAGGCGGCGGAAATCTCCGGCGCCAGCGCGTTCGCCACCCTGTTCACGGTGACGTTTCCGCTGATCATGCCGGCGATCGTCTCGGGCATGCTGCTGTCGTTCATCGTGATGCTCGGCATCTACGGCATCCCGGCCGTGCTCGGTGCGCCGACCAATCTGAACGTGCTGACGACCTATATCTTCAAGCTCACCAACTGGTCGCCACCGCTCTACAACACCGCAGCCGCCGTCGCGATCATCCTGATGATGGTGACGGGGCTGCTGGTCTATCTGCAGCAGAAACTGCTCAGCGGGCGCAGCTACACCACCGTTGCAGGCAAGGCGTTCCGGCCGCGCAGCCTCGATCTCGGGCCATGGCGCTGGGTCACATTTGGGCTCGGGATCGTCTACCTCGTCATTGTCGTGATACTGCCGTCGCTGGCGCTGATCGTCGCGGCGTTCCGCAAGTTCATGTTCATCCGCGACGCCGCGAGTCTGTTCGACATGCGGCAGTATTCGCTGATGCATTTCGAGAGCATCTTCGACAATCCGCTGACCATGAAGTCGATCTACAATGCGATCGAGGTCGGTGTCATCACCGCCGTCGTCGGCGGCGCGCTTGCCTTTGCGATCGGCTACACCATCCATCGCACCCGCGTCGCCGGGCGCGGCGCCATCGAACTGATCTCGACCTTGCCGGTCGCGATCCCCGGCCTCGTGGTCGGCGTCGCCTATCTCTGGGCCTGGATCGGCGTGCCCGGCGGGCTTTACGGCACGATCTGGATTCTGGCGCTCGCGTTCATCGCGCGCTTCATGCCCGACACAGTGAAGGCGCTGTCGACCTCGTTCCTGCAGATCCATCGCGAGCTGGAGGAGGCCGCCTGGGTTTGCGGCCGGGGCATGCTCGGCACCATCAGGACGATCGTGCTGCCGCTGGCGCGGCCGGGCGTGCTGGCGTCGATGACGCTGCTGTTCGTTTTGGCGATCCGCGAGCTCGGCTCGTCGCTGTTCCTCTACACCAGCAACACAATGGTGATGTCGGTGCTGCTGCTCGACTATTACGAGGGCGGCAACATCGGCAAGACCGCGGCCTTCAGCCTGGTGCAGACCGTGCTGCTCGGTGTCCTGATCGGCGGCGCCAACTGGCTGTCGCGCGGGGCCGCGCAGGGCAACGTGGCGCGGACCGGATAACGATGAACGAGGGAAGGATTGGCGATGGATAGACGAACCTTCACAACACTGGCCTTGACGCTGGCCTTGGCGAGCGTCGCAACGCTTGCGCTGGCGCCGGCCGCGCGGGCGCAGGAGTTCGGCTCGGCGGAGTTGATTGCAGCGGCGAAGGCCGAGGGCAAGCTCGTCTACTACACCGCGAATTTTGCCGAGATCGAGCAGCAAGTGATCAAGGCGTTCAACAAGCGCTTTCCCGAGATCAAGGTCGAGATGGTCCGCGCGCCCGGCGGCCAGCTCATCACCCGCGTCAAGACCGAAGCCGCGGCCGGCAAACTGATTGCCGACGTCGTCGACCATTCCGATCGCGCGCTGATGCAGCCGCTGGAGGACCTGTTCCAGGACTATGCGCCGCCGAACGCAGCCGATTACAGCAAGGACGCGCTGATCTCGCCGAAGCTGTGGCCGCGCGCCACCATCGCCTGGTCGATCGGCTACAACACCGAACTGGTGAAGGATCCGCCGAAATCCTGGATGGACCTGACCAAGCCGCAATATGACAAGCTGATCGGGCAGGTGTTCGCGCAGTCCGGCGGCACCACCTGGACCCGGATCATGTTCGAGCGCCAGGTGCTCGGCGAGGATTACTGGACCAGGCAGGCCGCGACCCATCCGGTGCTCTATCCCTCCGGGGCGCCGACGGCCGATGCGCTGGTGCGCGGCGAGATCGCGATCGCGCCGCTGCTCTACAACGTGATCTACCAGAAGAAGAAGGACGGCGCGCCGATCGAGATCTTCTTTCCGCCCGAGGGCGCGCCGGTCAATCCCTACGCAAGCGGCATTCCGAAGACGGCGGCGCACCCCAATGCGGCAAAGCTGTTCCTGAACTGGTGCCTGTCGAAGGAAGGACAGACCTTCATGATCAAGGAACTTGGCAATCTCACCTCGTTGAAGGAGCCGCCGGCCTATCCGGAGGGCTTCGATCCCAAGGTGGTCAAGCTCTGGTACCCCAAGTTCGACGACTACGTGAAGCTGCATGCGGCGTGGGTGGCGGACTGGGACAAGATCTACGGGTATCGGCAATAGGCTGATGGTGCAGCAATGACGGCGACGCTCGAGGTCAGCGATCTCAGGAAACAGTTCGCGATCGGCCGTCCGGCGATCGACGGCGTCAGCTTTGGCGTGCCGGCCGGCGAGATCGTGGTGCTGCTCGGGCCGTCCGGCTGCGGCAAGACCACGACGCTGCGCTGCGTCGCCGGGCTCGAGCACCCGACCGATGGCGAGATCAGCATTTCCGGGCGGGTGGTCTCGTCGCCGGCGCGCGGCATCCTCGTGCCGCCGCGCTTGCGCAACCTCGGCATGGTGTTCCAATCCTATGCGGTGTGGCCGCATATGACGGTGCGGCAGAACGTGATCTATCCGCTGAAGCATCGCACCGTCGGGCGCACCGATGCCGCCCGCATGGTCGACGACGCGCTGGCGCTGGTCGGGCTGTCCGATTATGCCGACCGGCCGGTGGTGGCGCTGTCGGGTGGCCAGATGCAGCGCGTCGCGCTGGCGCGCAGCATGGTGTACCGGCCGCAACTCCTGCTGCTCGACGAGCCGCTGTCGAACCTCGATGCTAAGCTGCGCCTGCGGCTGCGCGACGACCTCCGCGTCATCCTCAAGCAGACCGGGATGACCGCGCTCTATGTCACCCATGATCAGGCCGAGGCGGTCGTGCTCGGCGACCGGATCGGCGTGATGCGCGACGGCAAGCTGCTCCAGATGGACACGCCCGACGTGATCTACAACCGTCCGGCCGATCTGTTCGTCGCCAATTTCACCGGCGCGACCAACGAGCTTGCCGGCACGCTGGTCGCCTGCAACGGCGGCTATGGCGTGGTCGATTTCGGCGACGGCCGGCGAGGTGAGGTCGCGCTGTTCCAGGCGCTTAATCCCGACGAGAAGGTGCGCGTGGCGCTGCGGCCCGAGAACATCGCGATCGGCCGGCCCGATGGCGCAAATACATTTGCGGCGAAGGTGCTCGACCGGCGCTACCAGGGCACGCAGACCGCCTACGGCATCGAGCTGTTCGGCAGACGGCTGGAGGCGATCGAGCTCGGC
>DASVOL010000848.1:0-22543 GCA_036383375.1 Bradyrhizobium sp.
ACCACGCCGCGAATCTCCTCGATCTCGGCACGGGTCACCGGCTGGTGATAGGCGATGATCGACAGCACCTCGATCGCTGCACGCGACAGCTTGCGGGTCTCGGTGCTCTCGCGCGTCATCAGCCACGACAGATCGCCGGCGGTGCGGAACGTCCATTTGTTGGCGACCCGAACCAGGTTGACGCCGCGCGGCGCGTATTCCGCCTGCAACTGTGCGAGCGCCGCCTTGATATCGACGCCGTCGGGCATCCGCTTGGCCAGCGTTGCCTGATCGATCGGCTCGGCCGATGCAAACAACAGGGCTTCCAGGAGCCGCAATTCCTCAGGACGCGCTACCGGATGATCCATAGGAGAAACCTCCTCCTCGGGCTCGTCTCTGCGCACTTCCGCCAAGCTTGCCATGGGCTTGCTCTCCTTCTTCCACTTACTCAACCGACAGGTCCGGCGCAGCCATTGCGACCTGCGCTTGACGCTTCCGGAAATAGATCGGCGCGAACGCCTGCTTCTGGTTGATTTCCATCTCGCCCTCGCGAACCAGTTCGAGGGCAGCAGCGAAGCTCGATGCGAACACTGTCGCCTTCTGCTTGGGATCGGCGACGTAGTTCATCAGGTACTCGTCGAGGCAGCTCCAGTCCTCGGCGAGGCCGACCAGCCGCTCCAGCGAGGCGCGCGCTTCCGCGAGCGACCACACCGTCCGCTTGGCCAGATGCACCGAGGTCAGCACGCGTGAGGCGCGCTGCGTGGCGTAGGCCGATAGCAGGTCGTACAAGGTCGCCGTGAACTTCGGATGCTTGATTTCGGCGATCGATTCCGGATTGCCGCGCGGAAAGATATCGCGCTGGAACTGCGGCCGATTCATCAGCCGGTTCGCCGCCTCGCGGATCGCTTCCAGGCGGCGCAGCTGGTTGGCGAGCGCGGTCGCCATTTCCTCGGCGCTCGGCCCCTCCGCAGTCGGCGGTTCGGGCAGCAGCAGCCGCGACTTCAGGAACGCCAGCCAGGCCGCCATCACCAGATAATCAGCAGCAAGTTCGAGGCGGATTTTGCGCGCGGCCTCGATGAACGACAGATATTGGTCGGCAAGCGCAAGGATCGATATCTTCGACAGGTCGACCTTCTGCTGCCGCGCCAGCGTCAACAGCAGGTCGAGCGGGCCCTCATAGCCCTCGACGTCGACCACCAGCGCCGGTTCGCCGTCGGCGAGGTCGGCCGGCCGCCCGGTCTCAAACGATAGAATTTCAGCGGTCATGCCGTCCCTACCCGATCCAACAACGCATCCAGTTCAGCCCGCGCCGCCTGCCGGTCGAGCGGCTCGGGCTGCTTCCGCGCGGCGAGCACAGCCTTGGCCCGCTCAAGCGCCCTGCCGGCCAGTTCCGGTGTCTCCCGCGCGACCTCGCGCATTTCGTCGATATTGCCGTTGCAGTGCAGAACCATGTCGCAACCGGCGTTGACGATGGCGCGGGTCCGCTCGGCAATTGATCCGGCCAGCGCATTCATCGACACGTCATCACTCATCAACAAACCCTGGAACCCGATCAGGCCGCGAATCACCTGTTCGATGATTGTCGCAGAAGTCGTCGCCGGATGGACGGGGTCCAGCGCGCTAAACACAACATGTGCAGTCATCGCCATCGGCAGGTCCGCCAGCGGCTGGAACGCGGCAAAATCGGTCCGTTCCAGCTCGTCTTTGGCGGTATCGACCGTCGGAAGCCGGAAATGGCTGTCCGCGGTGGCGCGGCCATGGCCGGGAATATGCTTGAGAACGGGCAGCACGCCGCCCTGTTCCAGCCCGTCCGTAACCGCCCGCGCGATCGCCGCGACCTTGCCGGGCTCGGTTCCATACGCCCTGTTGCCGATCACAGCATCTGCGCCGGCTACCGGAACATCGGCCAATGGCAGGCAATCGACGGTAATTCCAAGATCGATCAGGTCAGCCGCAATCAGCCATGAGCTGAGCCGGGCCGCCGTCAGGCCGAGCTTCGGATCGATGTCGTAGAGCGCACTGAAGCTCGCGCCGGGCGGATAGGCCGGCCAGTGCGGCGGTCCGAGCCGCTGCACCCGCCCGCCCTCTTGGTCGATCAGGACGGGCGCGTCGGCCGTCCCAGCCGCTGATCTGAGTTCTCCAACAAGAGCCGCCACTTGGGCAGGACTCTCGATGTTGCGCTTGAACAGGATGAAGCCCCACGGCCGCTCGGCGCGAACGAATTCGCGCTCAGCGTCGTTGAGGACCAGCCCGGATATGCCCGTGATGAATGCGCGGTTCGCCATTCGGCCGATTAGGCCGTATGCAGCTCACGGGTCAAGGAAACGGCGTTTAATTTCTTTGGATGAGGCACTGTGGCCCGCCGGCCGACATCAGGCTCCGGCACAGCTGGTTCGCCTCTTCCGACGACGCAAACGGGCCGGCAAAGGCGCGGTAGTAGACGCCCTTCTCGCCGAGATCGACGCGCTTGACCACCAAAGGCTGCGAACCGAGCACGCTGCGATACTTGCCCTGCAGCGTCCGGTAGGACGACTGCGCATCCGCCTCGTTCTTCTGCGACGACACCTGGACCAGATAGCCACCACTGCCGACCGAAGCGGTCGTGGTCGACGCCACTCGGGTCGGAGGCGCGGCCGGGGCTGCTTCCGCCTGCCCGGGGACCAGCGACATCGGCGCGTTCACGCTGGCATTGGCCGCCGACGGATTGCCGCGCGACACCGGAGGTTTCGCGGCGGCGGCAGGCTTGGCCGCAGGCGCGGCAGCCGCGGCCTGCGCACCATCCGGCGAATCGCCCTTGACGGCGAGCGTGCGAACCCTGCGCGGCTCGTTGTTCGGCAGCGTCCCGTTCGCGGTGATCGGCGCCGGCGCGGGCTGCGCCGTCTGCACACTGGCCACCGGCGGCGGATTCGCATTGGCGTTCAACGCAGGAAACACGACGCGCGGTCCGGCGGTCTTCGAATTGACGTCGACCGGCGTCTCTTCACGCGACACGATCTTCTCGGTGCCATCGCCCGTCGCCATGCGGTCCGGCGTCTTCGCCGGCGCATCGGCCTGGGCCGGGATCACCTTGGTCGGCGTGTTGTCGGCCTTGATGATCGGCGGCTCACCGCTGCGGTGCGAGCCGACATAGGTCCGGTAGGCGTACGCGCCACCGACACCGAACACGCCAAGCGCCAGCACCGCGGCAACCGTCATCAGGCCGCTGCTCCTCCGGCGCGGTTCAGGCTCTTCCTCGTCGGCCTCATACGCATAGGGATCGTCCGGATAGGACGGATCGCGCTGCAGATCCTGTTCGCCGGCTTCCAGCTGACCGTAGAGCGCATCGTCATAGCGCGACGGATCGTGGCCCTGGTCGCCGCTCTGATAGTGCGGTTCGTCGTCAAAGGCCTCGGGCTGCCGCGGGGGCTCGACCGGCCGATAGGCCGCGACCGGCGCGGGCGCCGGCGGCGGTGCTTGTTGGGCCGCATAGCGGTGCAACGGATGCACCGGCTTCGGCTGGTAGTCCTGTTCGGGCTCTTCGTACTCGGTGTGCTGCACGGGTGGCGGAGCGACAGTCTCCTGCCGCGCGCGCTGCATCCACGGCGGCGGGCCTGCGGGCGGCGCATCCTCGTCCTCGGCCTGCGGATCATATTGTTGCGGCCGCGCATTGGCGCGCGACTGCAGCGGACGCGGCGGCGGCTTGTTCGCAGTGCCGAATGGATCCGTCTGTCCGATCAGCCGGGCCAGTTCGGCGAGCGGATCGCTCTCGGCCTTGGGTGCCGCGTCGGTGGAAAAAAGTCGGTCCTGATATCGATCAGCCATCGTGATGATGCATCCCCTTCGGGACAGCGCCAAGATCGCCGGCACAGCCGGTCCGAACGAGTTGGCCCCTGCCAGATGCCCTCACAAATCCCCACTCGTGAGGGCCTAATGCCCCTGCCTACCGCATCTCGGTCGGAGCGTGGACGCCTAGAACAGCTAAGCCCGATGCCAGAACCGAGACGACGCCCTGAACCATTGCCAGTCGCGCCCTCGTGATCTCTGCATCATTATTGATAATGAAGCGTAAATAGGGCAAATCGCGCCCCTTGGTCCACAGCGCGTGAAATTCACTGGCCAAATCATATAGATAAAAAGCGATTCGGTGCGGCTCGTGTGCCACCGAGGCAGCTTCGATCATCCGGGGATAGAGCGCAAGCCGCTTGAGCAGGTCGAGCTCGGCCGGATCTGTCAGCCGTTCGACCGCAGCGTTCCGCAGATAGGCCAGCCGGGCCTCGTCGGTCTCGGGTAGATCGGGAACCGCCTCCTCCCGCGCATTGCGGAAGATCGAATGGCCGCGGGCGTGACCGTACTGCACGTAGAAGACCGCATTGTCCTTCGACTGCTCGATCACCTTGGCGAGGTCGAAATCGAGCACCGCGTCGTTCTTGCGGAACAGCATCATGAACCGGACCGCGTCCGAGCCGACCTCGTCGACCACTTCGCGCAGCGTGACGAATTCGCCGGAGCGTTTCGACATCTTCACCGGCTCGCCGTCGCGCAGCAGCTTCACGAGCTGCACGATCTTGACGTCGAGCGTTGCCTTGCCGGCAGTCACCGCCTTCACGGCCGCCTGCATGCGCTTGATGTAGCCGCCGTGATCGGCGCCGAACACGTCGATCAGGTTGGTGAAGCCGCGCTCGAACTTGTTGCGGTGGTTGGCGATGTCGGACGCGAAATAGGTGTACGAGCCGTCCGATTTGATCAGCGGCCGATCGACGTCGTCGCCATAGGCGGTGGCGCGGAACAGCGACTGCTCGCGGTCTTCGTAATCCTCGACCGGCTTGCCTTTCGGCGGCGGCAGGCGGCCCTCGTAGATATCGCCCTTGGCGCGCAGGAAATCGATCGTCTCGGCGACCTTGTTGTTGCCTGATGTGATCAGCGAGCGCTCGGAGAAGAACACGTCGTGATGGATGTTGAGCGCGGCGAGATCGCCCTTGATCATCTCCATCATCATGGCGATCGCCTTGTCGCGCACGATCGGCAGCCACGCGGCTTCGCTCATGTCGAGCAGCTTCTCGCCGTATTCCTTGGCGAGCGCAGCGCCGACTGGCACGAGGTAATCGCCGGGATAGAGCCCCTCCGGGATCGCGCCGATGTCCTCACCGAGCGCCTCGCGGTAGCGCAGGAACGCCGAGCGCGCGAGCACGTCGACCTGGGCACCGGCGTCGTTGATGTAATATTCACGGCAGACGTCGAAGCCCGCGAATTGCAGCAGGCTGCACAGCGCATCGCCGAACACGGCGCCGCGGCAGTGGCCGACATGCATCGGTCCGGTCGGGTTGGCCGAGACGTATTCAACATTGACCTTCTCGGCCTTGCCGATGTCGCTGCGCCCGTAGGCCGAGCCGGCGGCCAGCACGGCGCGTAGCGCGTCCGCCCAGACCTGGGGCTTCAAGGTCAGGTTGATGAAGCCTGGCCCGGCGACTTCGACCGACGCCACCAGCGCATCCGCGCGCAGCCGCTCGGCGAACTTGTCGGCGAGCTCGCGCGGCTTCGCCTTGGCCTCCTTGGCGAGCACCATCGCGGCATTGGTCGCCATGTCACCATGGCTGGCATCGCGCGGCGGCTCGACCACGACGCGTGTGAGATCGATGCCCGTGGGCCAGTTATCCTCGGCAGCGACAGCGGCACAAATCGCGTGCACGCGCGCCAGCATGTCGGCAAAAAGGTGTGATGGTGCAGTGGTGTCGGCCATGGCAGGGCGCTAACGCAAATCCGGGGTCGAGTCAAAAAGCCTTTGGTGCTCGATCAGGGCAAAACGGTCGGTCATCCCGGCAATGAAATTGCCGATCCGCCTGTTCCGCGCGCTGCCGGTCTCCTGCACGCTGCCCTCGATCCATTCCGCCGGCAGGTCGCCCGGCGACTGCCGGTAGCGCTCATAGAGATTGCGCACCACCTGCTCCGCCTCCCGCATCACAAGCATCACCCGCCGGTGGCGATACATCCGCCGGAACAGGAATGCCTTGATCGCCGCCTCCTGCTCGGCCACCTCAGGCGGAAATGCGATCAGCGGCGCATTGTGGCGGCGCACGTCCTCGGCCGATTGCGGCTGGGCGACCGCGAGCCGCCGGGTGGCCTCGTTGAAGACAGCGCTGATGAAATGCGAGATCAGCTCACGCACCAGCTCGGCGCCGCGCCGGACCTCGTCGAGCCCGGGATAATGGCGGTCGATCTCGGCAATGATCTCCGATGTCAGCGGCATCTCCTTGAGGTCGTCGACCGCAAACAGGCCGGCGCGCAGGCCGTCGTCGATATCGTGCGCGTCATAGGCGATATCGTCGGCGAAGGCCGCGATCTGCGCCTCGAGCGAGGCATAGCTCCAGAGCTCGAGATCGTAGGTCTGGTTGTAGTCGGCGATCCCGATCGGAAGGCCGCTATCGAGGTAACGGCCGGTGGGCGCGCCGTTGCGTTCGGTCAGCGGGCCGTTGTGCTTGACGATGCCTTCAAGCGATTCCCAGGTCAGGTTCAGCCCGCCGAATTCGGGGTAGCGATGCTCCAGCGAGGTGACGACGCGCAGCGCCTGCGCATTGTGGTCGAAGCCGCCATCATCCTTGAGGCAGTCGTCGAGCGCCCGCTCCCCGGCATGCCCGAACGGCGGATGGCCGAGGTCGTGCGCCAACGCCAGCGTTTCGGTCAGATCCTCGTCGACCCCGAGTTGGCGCGCCAGCGCGCGGGCGATCTGCGCGACTTCCAGCGAATGGGTCAGCCTGGTGCGATAATGATCGCCCTCGTGGAAGACGAAGACCTGGGTCTTGTGCTTGAGGCGGCGAAACGCGGTGGAATGGATCACCCGGTCGCAGTCGCGCCGGAACGGGCTGCGGGTCCGGCTCGGCGGCTCCACGACAAGCCGGCCGCGGCTGCGATCGGGGTCGCAGGCATAAGGCGCGCGGGGGGCAGCCATTCCGACCGACACGGTATTTTAGTCCTTATCCATTTGATTCCATGGTCCGACGCACTTAACTATGACTGAGGCGGCTGACCAAATGAATTGGACATGACGCCGGGCATGATCCGATCAGATCACGCCCAGATTGGGTTTCGGAGACTGACCATGACTGCTGCCATCACCGTCAGCGAACGCGCCGCCCGCCGGATCGGACAGATCCTCAGCAAGGAAGGCGACGGCGCCAAGTTGCGCATTTCGGTCGAGGGCGGCGGCTGCTCCGGTTTCCAGTACAAATTCGACGTCGAGCGCACCCAGGCGGATGACGACCTCGTGATCGAGCGCGACAGCGCGGTGGTGCTGATCGACCCCGCCTCGGTCCCGTTCCTCGCGGGTTCGGAAGTCGACTTCGTCGACGACCTGATCGGCGCCTCGTTCCGCGTCGTCAACCCGAACGCCACGGCATCCTGCGGCTGCGGCACCAGCTTCTCGATCTGACTTCATCACCTGACGCGGCGTTCCGACGCGAACCGGTAACCGGTTCGCGGCAGCCACTGTCCTATTCCGCGGCGACCACCTGCGGCCGCTCGACGTCGCTGCCCGCCTGCGGATCGAGCTTGCGGCGCAGCCTGCGGTCGATGCGGTCGAGATAGATGTAGATCACCGGCGTGATGAACAGGGTGAGCAGCTGCGACACGCAGAGGCCACCGACCACAGCAACGCCGAGCGGCTGACGCAGCTCGGCGCCGGCGCCCGCCCCAAGCGCGATCGGCAACGTGCCGAAGATCGCCGCGAACGTCGTCATCATGATCGGGCGGAAACGCAGCAGCGCCGCCTCGCGGATCGCGTGCTCGGCGCTGAGGCCGACACGGCGGCGCTCCAGCGCGAAGTCGACCATCATGATCGCGTTCTTCTTGACGATGCCGACCAGCATCACGATGCCGATCATCGCAATCACGGACAGCTCCATCCCGAACAGCATCAAGGTCAGGATCGCGCCGATGCCGGCCGACGGCAGGCCGGAGATGATCGTGATCGGATGGATGAAGCTCTCATAGAGAATGCCGAGGATCACGAAGGCCGCGAACACGGCGGCGAGGATCAGGACACCCTGCCCGCGCAGCGAATCCTGGAACACTTGCGCGGTGCCGGAGAACCCGGTCGCGATCGTCGGCGGCAAATTCGCGTTCTGCTCGAGCTCGGTGATCTTGTCGACCGCATAGCCGAGCGAGTTGCCCGGCGCGAGATTGAACGAGATCGTCACCGCCGGCTGCTGGCCCTGGTGGTTGATCTGCAGCGGCCCGACCGTCGGCACCAACCGCGCCACCGCGTTCAGCGGAATGGTCTGCCCGTTCGCAGTCTTCATGTAGAGTTTTGAGAGATCGGACGGATCGACGCGGAACTGCGGCTGCACCTCCAGGATGATCTGGTAGTCGTTCGACGGCATGTAGATGGTGCCGACCTGCCGCGAACCGTAGGCGTTGTAGAGCTGGTTGCGGACCTGGTCGACGGTGATGCCGTAGACCGCCGCCTTCTCGCGGTCGATATCGACCGTCATCTGCGGGTTCTTGATGTAGAGGTCGGTGGTGACGTCGAGCAGGCCCGGAATCTTCTCGATCTTGTCGCGCATCTCCGGTGCCAGCCGGTACAGCGACTCGGTGTCGCCGCTCTGCATCACATACTGATACTGGCTCTTGGAGATGCGTCCGCCGATGTTGAGGTTCTGGACACTCTGGAAGAATGCCTGCATGCCCGGGATCTCGCGGGCCTTCTGGCGCAGCCGTCCGATCACCACAGCCGCGTTGTCGCGGGTCTTCTGCGGCTTCAGCGCGATGAACAGGCGGCCGTAATTGGTGGTCGGATTGGGACCGCCGGAGCCGACGGTCGAATTGATGTAATCGATCGCCGGATCGGTCCGCATCACCTCGACCAGCGCCTGCTGGCGCACCTTCATCGCCTCGAACGAGGTGTCGGTCGCCGCCTCCGTCACACCGATCAGGAAGCCGGTGTCCTCCTGCGGGAAGAAGCCCTTCGGCACGATCATGTAGAGATAGACGGTGCCGCCGAGCGTCGCGAGCGTCACGATCAGCATCAGGGCCTTCTTGGCCAGCACCCAGTCCAGCGCCCACTCATAGGCACGCAGCCAGGCCTCGAACATCGCCTCGAACGCCCGCAGCACGATGTTCGGACGCTTGGTCGTGTCATGCGCGCGCAGCACGCGGGCGCACAGCATCGGCGTCAAGGTCAGCGACACGAAGCCGGAGACGATGATCGCGACCGAGATCGTGACCGCGAATTCGCGGAACACGCGGCCGACGATGCCACCCATCAGGAGCACCGGGATGAACACGGCGATCAGCGAGAAGGTGATCGAGATGATGGTAAAGCCGATCTCGCGGGCGCCCTTCAGCGCCGCCTCGAACGGCTTCATGCCGTGCTCGATATGGCGGACGATGTTCTCCAGCATGACGATGGCGTCGTCGACCACGAAGCCGACCGAGAGCGTCAGCGCCAGCAGCGTCATGTTGTTGATCGAGTAATCCAGCGCGTACATCGCTGCGCAGGTGCCGAACAGCGAGATCGGCACCGCCAACGCCGGGATGAAGGTCGCCGACGCCGAGCGCAGGAACAGGAAGATCACGAGGATCACCAGCGCGATCGCGATCAGCAGGGTCTCCTCGACGTCGCTGACCGCCTGCCGGATCGAGACCGAGCGGTCCATCATGACCTGCATGGTCACGGACGGCGGGATCGCGGCGCGCAGCGACGGCAGTTTCGCCAGCACGGCGTCCACCACCGCAACGGTGTTGGCGTCGGGCTGCTTCTGGATCGCGAGCACGATCGCTCGCTCGTCGTTCATCCAGGTCGCGATCTTGTCGTTCTCGACGCTGTCATAGACCTTGGCGATCTCGTCGAGCCGGACTGGCGAGCCGTTGCGCCAGGCGACGTAGATCTGGCGGTAGTCGGCCGCCTTGTCCATCTGGCCGGAGGCCTGCAGCGCGACGTCCTGCTTGGGGCCGTTCAGCGTGCCGACCGGGGTCGAGGAATTGGCGCGCGACACCGCGGCGCGGATGTCCTCCATCGAGACGCTGCGGGCGGCCGCGGCCTCCGGATCGGCCTGGACGCGGATCGCAAATTTCTGCGCGCCGTAGATCAAGACCTGGGCGACGCCCGGCAGCTGCGACAGCGCCTGCCCGATGATGATGTCGCCATACTCGTTGACCGCCGACAGCGGCAGCGTCGCCGACCCCAGCGAGACGAACAGCACCGGGAAATCCGCCGGGTTCACCTTTCGGAAGCTCGGCGGGATCGTCATCTCGATCGGCAACCGGCGCTGCGCGATCGTCAACGCCGTCTGCACGTCGAGTGCGGCGGCATCGATGTTGCGGTTGAGGTCGAACTGGATGGTGATGACGCTCGTCCCCTGCGAGGAGTTCGAGTTCATCGATGAGATGCCGGCGATGGTCGAGAGCTGGCGCTCGATGATGCCGGCGACCGAGGCGGCCATGGTGTCGGCGCTGGCGCCCGGCAGCGTGGCGGTGACCGCGATGGTCGGGAAATCCACCTTGGGCAGCGCCGAGACCGGCAGCAGGCGGAAGCCGAACACGCCGAATGCGATGATCGACGCCGTGATCAGCGTCGTCATGACCGGGCGGCGGATGCAGAGCTCGGAGAGCGTCATCGGTCAGGCTCCGGCCTTGCGCGCCCGCAGCTCGACCCGCGATCCCTCCGACAGCAGCAACTGCCCATCGACGACGATGCTTTCATCGCCCGCCAATCCGTCCGAGATCACCGATGAGCCCTGAAAGGTGCGATCGACCTTCACCGGCCGGACCTTGGCGACGCCGTCCTGGACGACGAAAACGAAATTGCCGTTCTGGCTGCGCTGGACTGCGACCGTCGGCACCACGACCGCGTCTTCGCTGCGGATAATGAGCTTGGTCTGCACGATGGTGCCGGGCCACAGCGTCTCGCTGGCATTGTTCATGATGCCGCGCACCGTGACCATGCCGGTGGTGGCATCGACCGCATTCTCGACCATCGCGACCTTGCCGCTCTCGGAGCGCTGGTGGCCGGGAATGGTCGCGATCACCTTGGGATCGTCCTTCCCCATCGCGTCGCGCAGATCGACCAGCGCACGCTGCGGAATGGCGAAGGTGACGTAGACCGGCGCCATCTGGTTGATGACGGCCAGCGGCTGGGTGTCGGCCGGGCGCACGAAGTTTCCGACCTTGACGTTGGCGGCGCTGATCCGGCCCGCGAACGGCGCGCGGATCACGGTATAGCTCTTCTGGACGCGGAGGTTTTCCAGCGCGAACTGGTCGGCCTTGATGGTGCCGATCAGGACGTCGGACTGGGTCTTGGCATTGTCGAGGTTGACCTGCGTGGTCGCGCCCTTGCCGACGAGCTCGGTGTAGCGGCGGAGGTCGCGCTGCGCGCCCTCGAGCTGGGCTTGGTCGCGGGCCAGCACGCCCTCGGCCTGCTCGATCTGGGCGTCGATCTGCCGCGCGTCGAGCATGAACAGCAGGTCGCCCTCATTGACCTTGGCGCCGTCCTCGAAATGCACCGAGACGATGGTGGTTTCCAGCCGCGACTTCAGCGCCACGCTGGAGATCGGCGTGACCTGTCCGATCGCGTCGACATCGACCGGCACCGATTTGCGTTCGGCCTTGGCGAGATCCACCGAGACCACGCGCGGCCGCGGCGTCCCCTGCGCGGTGGTCGTGCCGCCCCCCATCCATGAAGCGCGGGTCATGTAAGCCGCTCCGGCCGCAATGCCGAGAACAGCGACAGTCAGAACCAAATTGCGTTTTTTCATACGTCTTGCATGTGCGCCGCCCGCTGCCCCTCAAGGCCGGGACGCTTCGCAACTCCCCCATCGGCAATTGTTACGCCTTGTTTCTGGGGAGGGTTAGCACAGGCGGACCGCCCATGGTATGCCACCTAAGTAAAATCCTGCGGCTTCAATCCCGGTCATTCGACGCCCACCGCCGGACGTCTTGGCTAACCGGGCCGCATCGTTCCGCTTCATCGAGCTTTCCGAATCACGACCTTATGCCCATCTCCGTCCTTGTCTGCCCTTGGGAAGAAGCCCGCGAACGCTCACGTGCCATCCGCTACAGCGTCTTCGTCGAGGAGCAGCGCGTGCCGGTGGAACTGGAATGGGACGACATGGACGCGTCGAGCTGGCATGCGCTGGCGTTGGCCGAGGACGGCATGCCGGTGGCGACGGGCCGGCTGCTGCCCGATGGCCATATCGGGCGCATGGCCGTGCTCAAGGCGGCGCGCGGCACCGGTATGGGCGCCCGCGTGCTGGACGCGCTGATGGCCAAGGCGGCCGAACTCGGCTATCCGGAACTGATCCTCAACGCGCAGACGCACGCGGAGCAGTTCTACGCACGTGTCGGCTTTAAGCGGGTCGGCGCGGAGTTCGAGGAGGCCGGCATCCCACACATCGAGATGCGGAAGCGCTTGGTCTAAGCGGGGCGCCGCTCGGTCACGAGCCCCACAATGAAGGAAGTCCGATGGCAGTTCGCATCGCTACGTGGAACGTCAACTCGGTCCGGCAACGGATCGAGCTTCTGGTCGCCTGGCTGAAGGAGTGTTCCCCCGACATCGTCTGCCTGCAGGAGATCAAATGCGTCGACGACGCATTCCCCCGGCTCGAGGTCGAGGCGCTCGGATATAATGTGGTCACCCACGGCCAGAAGACCTTCAACGGCGTCGCGCTGCTGTCCAAGCTGCCGTTCGACGAGACCAAGTCGGGCCTTGCAGGCGACGACGAGGACACCCACGCCCGCTTCCTTGAAGGCGTCGTCACGCTGAAACAGGGTGTGGTGCGGGTCGCGTGCCTTTATCTGCCCAACGGCAACCCCGCCAATACCGACAAATATCCCTACAAGCTCAAATGGATGTCGCGGCTTCTTGAGTACACGCGGGAACGGCTTAAGGCCGAGGAGCCGTTGATCCTGGCGGGCGACTTCAACGTCATTCCGGCGGCCCGCGACGTCTACAATCCGGCCGCCTGGGCCGACGACGCCCTGTTCCGCCCCGCCACCCGCGAAGCCTTCCAGTCGCTGCTGGGCCTCGGCCTGACCGATGCGCTGCGTGCGGTCAATGACGAGCCTGGCCAGTACACCTTCTGGGACTACCAGGCCGGCGCCTGGCAGAAGAACTGGGGCCTGCGCATCGACCATCTGTTGATGTCGCCGCAGGCGAGCGACCGGCTGGTCGATGTCGGGATCGACAGCTATGTCCGCGCCTGGGAGAAGCCGTCCGACCATGTCCCGGTCTGGGCCGATCTCGATTTCGAGACCGCCTGAGCCGCCCAAGATATCAATCCCGGCAGCCTCTAATCCCGGCGGCCTTGCACCCAGTGCTCGAGCATCTGCAGCGCCATCGCGCGGTCGTCTTCGGACGCCTTGGCGATCGCCCGGTTGTAGCTTTCCTTGATCCAGGCCTCTTCCGGCGTCGCGCTGTCGCGCGCCAGGGTCAGCCACATCAGGCCGCGGGCCCGCTGCGGCGGCAGCCGGTCGCCGTTGAACAGCATCTGGCCGAGCAGCGCCTGCGCCTGATGCTGGCCCTTCTGGGCGGCAAGGCCGAGCCAGCGCGCGCCATAGCGGAAATCGTCCCGCGAGGCGTCGGGCGTCTTCAAATACAGCCGGGCAAGGTCGTACTGGGCGTCGGCATTGCCGAAATAGGACGCCGCATAGGAGAACATCTCCCGCGCCCGCTCGGTGTCCGCCTTCACCTTGGAATTGGGGATGCCGCTCAGATAATAGCGCCCGAGCGCCACGAAGGCGTTGGCCACGATCGAGGCCTGCGGCGCCGACGGCGAATCCTCGGCATGCGCATTGGCGATCCGGCTGAAATACTCGAAGGCGCGCATGTCATCCTGGATGACGCCATCGCCCTCGGCGTACATCTTGCCGAGCTTCCACTGCGCCACGGGGTGACCGCCCTCGGCCTGGTACTGCAGCGTGCTGAAGGAGGAGGTCGGCGAGGTCGCCGCAGGGGCAACCGGCGTCGCGGCTCGTTTCAGCGCGCCGGCCGTGCCGGGCTGCGGAGCGACCACCGGAAGAACGGTATCCTGGGGGCTGACCGGGGCGCCGTCGAATCCGAATCCGGGGCCCGCCACCGGAATGGCCCCTAACGCAAACGCCAATATCGTACGCCTAAACGTCCGCATAACACTGTTTCTCGTGCGCGCCACCCGGATGGGTGACTGCGCCATCCACCGCCGGCCCCACTTGCTCGGCGTACTTCCACAGCGCACCAGATGTGTGGTTAGTCGCCCGAGGGGCCCATTTGGTCTTACGATTTGCGAGCTCGGCGTCGCTCAATTTTACGTCAAGTGTGCCGGCGACCGCATCGATCTCGATGATGTCGCCGTCCTGCAATAACCCGATCGGCCCGCCGACGGCCGCTTCGGGTCCAATATGTCCGATGCAGAAGCCACGGGTGGCGCCGGAGAACCGGCCATCGGTGATCAGGGCAATCTTGCCGCCCATCCCCTGCCCGGTCAGCGCCGCCGTGGTCGCCAGCATCTCCCGCATCCCGGGACCGCCCTTCGGTCCCTCGTAGCGGATCACAATCACTTCGCCTTCCTTGTAGGTGCGCTTCTGCACCGCCTCGAAGGCGTCTTCCTCGCGGTCGAAGCACCGGGCCGGACCGGTAAACTTCAGGTTGGACATTCCCGCGACCTTCACGATCGCACCCTCCGGAGCGAGATTACCCTTCAGTCCGACAACGCCACCCGTCACGGTGATCGGATTGTCGGCGGGCCGCACCACGTCCTGGTGCGGATTCCATTTCACGCTTTTGAGGTTTTCGGCGATCGTTCGGCCAGTGACGGTCAGGCAATTCCCGTGCAGGTGGCCATTGTCGAGCAGCGTTTTCATCAGCAGCGGAATGCCGCCAACTTCAAACATGTCTTTGGCAACATAACGGCCGCCCGGCTTCAAATCCGCGACGTAAGGAGTCTTTTTGAAGATTTCGGCAACGTCGAACAGATTGAACTTGATGCCGCACTCATGGGCGATCGCCGGTAGGTGCAGCGCAGCATTGGTCGAACCACCTGAGGCTGCAACCACGGCCGCAGCATTTTCAAGGGCTTCCCGGGTGACGATGTCCCGCGGCCGGATGTTTTTCTCGATCAGCTCCATCACCTTCTCGCCGGCGGCGGCGCAGAAGGCATCGCGGATCTCGTAAGGCGCCGGAGCGCCGGCCGAATACGGGAGCGCGAGGCCGATCGCCTCGGAGACGGTCGCCATGGTGTTGGCGGTGAACTGGGCGCCGCAGGCGCCGGCCGACGGGCACGCCACCCGCTCGATTTCGTCGAGGTCCTCGTCCGACATAGCGCCGACCGAGTGCTTGCCGACCGCCTCGAACATGTCCTGCACGGTGACCGGCTGCCCGCGGAAGTTGCCGGGCAGGATCGAGCCGCCATAGATGAAAATCGACGGCACGTTGAGCCGGACCATTGCCATCATCATGCCCGGCAGCGACTTGTCGCAGCCGGCGAGCCCGACCAGCGCATCATAGGAATGACCGCGGACGGTGAGCTCCACCGAATCGGCGATGCATTCGCGCGACGGCAGCGACGAGCGCATGCCGTCATGGCCCATCGCGATGCCGTCCGTGACCGTGATGGTGCAGAACTCGCGCGGCGTGCCGCCGGCCGAGGCCACACCCTTCTTCACCGCCTGCGCCTGGCGCATCAGCGAAATGTTGCAAGGGGCAGCTTCATTCCAACATGAAGCAACGCCGACAAAGGGTTGATGAATCTGGGTTGTCGTCAGCCCCATCGCATAGAGATAGGACCGATGCGGCGCGCGCTGGGGCCCCTCCGTCACGTGACGGCTCGGCAGCCTGCCCTTGATGTTCGTCTTGACGTCCATCGCGACCCTGTTCCCGGCGCTCTTTCCTCCAACAACGCCGGAACCGACCAAAAGTCCCGTCGTCGCGAGCGCTGGCTATTCAGCTAGGTGAATATCCTTTCATGTCAGGGTGTGGCTAAAAAGCGGCGCGACTACGGACCAGCTGTGTTTAGGGTTAAATGGCCAGTAACTGTTGCGGCGACGCAACAATCGTGGCTCCCGGGCAACCATGTATTATCGGTCCTTATGGGAACCTGACACGCACCTGACCAAATAGCCGTTAAGTTGCCGTCTTGCAATGAAACTCGTCCTAGTTGTGGACTGATTGCCGCCCTCTCTTGAGCGAAGGGCGCAGCCAAGTGCAATCGCACACACGCCGGGGTGCCTCTGACCAAACCTGCGCTCTCACAGTCACCGCGGCCGGCCGCAGTTCGCTGTCCATCGTCTAGCCGAACTTCAAGCCTGACGCCTGCAGCACCGGGGCCCAGCGACGATGCTCCCCCGCGATCAGATCGGCGAATTCCTGCGGTGTTGCGGACTTCGGCGTGAAGCTGATTTGCGCGAGCTTACCGACATAGGCGTCGTCCTTGACGAGGGCGCGAACTTCGGCGCCGAGCCGCTCCACGATCGCATCCGGCGTGCGCGCAGGAGCGACCAGGCCAATCCACGACTCAACGACGGCCGACGGATAGCCCATCTCAATGATCGTCGGCACGTCCTTCAACGCGGCCATGCGGTGCGGGCCAGTGACGACGATGGGCTTGACCGTCTTGCTGTCGACCTGCGCAGCAATCGCGGTCGGACCTTCGACCAGAAGCTGGACGTCGCCGCGAATGACGGCAGTGAGGGCGTCCGGACCCGACCTGAACGGAACGATGGTCGCGGCAAGTTTGGTCTCGCGCATCAGAAGCAACGCCGCGATGTGCGGCGGCGAGCCGTTCGAGGGAATGCCGACCAGCAGTTGGCCTGGCTCTTTCCTCGACAGAGCGATGAGATCGGCGAGGGTCGAGACGGGCAACGACGGATGTGCCACCAGCGCCGCCGCCGAACCTGCGATGGTCGAGATCGGCCTGACGTCGTTGAGCGGATCGTAAGGCAGCCTGGCAAACAGATAGCTGTTGTAGACAAGTTGGGCGATGGTCGTGAGTGCGATCGTGTAGCCGTCCGGAGGCGCCCCGATGACACCTTGCATCGCGACAATGCCACCGGCGCCTGGCCGGTTCTCGACCACTATGGTTTGACCGAGGGGTTTGCCGAGCGCATCCGCCACCACCCGCGCCAGCGTATCGGGGACTGAGCCTGCCGCACCGCCAACGAGCAGCTTGAGATAGGTCGACGGCCAAGCTTGCGTCGCCGCGGCGGCGAGCGGCTGGGTCGCCGTCGTGGCGGCGGCGAGCGCAGTCGTCAGGAAATCGCGTCGCGTGATCATGAGCCTGCCTGCGGTCGAAATATAAGCAATATTGCGAGGCTACGCCCGGCGCGCAGTCGGACAAAGACCGGACCGGGAACTTGATTAGTGCCTGTTTGCGAACAATAGTGCGACTTTCATGACCGGGGCCGCGTCGGGCGATGGACAAGTTGCGAGCGATCCGCTGCTTCTGCCGTGTGGCCGAGACAAGGTCATTCGCGGCGGCGGCGCACGATCTCGACGTCGTTCCCTCCGTGCTGTCGAAGACGATCGCTTCGCTCGAGAAGGAAATCGCATTCCGCCTGCTCAACCGCACCACGCGCCATGTCTCGCTGACCGAGGATGGTGCGCGTTACTACGACCGATGCAAGCGATTGCTGGTCGAACTCGATGAGGCGGAGCGTCTGACGCGCAAGGGCATGAATCGGCCGGTTGGGCGGCTCACACTCGGGCTCCACCCCGCACTCAATCATATCCTGATGTCGCGGGTCGACGAGTTCTTGGCAAAATATCCCGAGATTGCACTGGAGACTACGACGAGCAGTGTGGTGTCGACGCTGATCGAGGATCGGCTCGACGTTCTGGTTACGATCGGCGATCTGCCGAATTCGAACTTCGGCATGCAGAGGATTGGGACCTCGCACTTCGTCCTGGTTGCGACCAAAGACTATCTACGCCTGAACGGCGTGCCGCAAACGCCGGCCGACCTTGCCAGCCACAGCATTATCGTCTCCTCTCGGCGCGATAGTCCGTCCTTCGTGCAATGGACACTGACGCGCGGTAACAAGACAGAAACGATCTACGCGCCCGCGCGTCTTGTCAGCCGCGAGGGTATCCACATGCGCGAAGCGTGCCTAAGCGGCGCCGGCGTCGGTCGCATGTTTGAGGTTGTCGCCCGGCCGCTGATTGCGGATGGTGACCTGACGCAGGTCTTGTCGGAATGGTCGCTTGACTCGTTTCCGATCCAGGCGGTGTTTCCGAGCAGCAAGGACGTGCCGGCGAAGGCCAGGGTATTGGTAAATTTCCTCCGCGCAATCCTGAAGGAGGAGCAATGGTGGATGCGCCGCGGCCGGAACTTGGTCACGCGGGCGACGCCCGGCACGAGCGCTTGGCGAGGCCAGTCGTTCGGGACTGGCGCATGACCGTTTTCGCGCTTTGCGGGAGATATCTGCCACTAGGGCGTCAGGACCACACGACTTCACCGTGCGCTTCGCGTGGCTACACGCTCGGCGTCCACCGCATCTCACACCGCATTCGTAACGACCGCGAAGCCCTTCGATCGGGTGAGACGGACGGACCATACGTATTTCTGATAAAGCGAAATATTTTCGCTGTGGGGGCTTTGCGCCGTCGGGCAACTCAGCGGTAAGGGCCCCGGCTCCATGCACGCGTCATTCCGGGGCAGCGAAGGGCTCAGCCCGGAATCCATTGAACCGCAAAACAAGCGGTGAATGGATTCCGGGCTTTCGCGGAGCCTGTCATCGGGCGCGCGTTCGCGCGACCCGTTGGCGAGCCCTCAGGTGGGCAATTGCGCGCCGGGGAACGACGATGGAGAAAGATAGCAGTTCGTAAGGGTGGAACAACGATGCCCATCAATACGCGCCGAGACACGATGGCTATCGCGTCCGCCTCGCTCTTCGAGCTACGGCGCACGAGTCGCTCCCCCCTTCCTGCAACCTACTCAGCCGCCAACTTCGGTGGCGCCGGAGGTGCCCAGCACGCGACACGATTGCGGCCGCCCTCCTTGGCCTGGTAGAGCGCGGCATCGGCGGCCTTCATCAGCGCCTCTATCCCGGGCATGCTGGTGAGGGCCTCGGCAACGCCGATGCTCACCGTGAATGACACCGGCCGATCGTCCGCCCGCAGCGCCAACCCTTCCGCTCTCTTGCGAATGCGCTCGGCGACGGTTCGGGCACGCGACAACGTGGTTTCCGGCAGCAGAACCGCGAACTCCTCGCCGCCAACGCGGCCGACAACGTCGGACTTGCGTTTGCCGCGCGTGCAAATCTCGGCGACGGCCTTGATGGCCTCGTCACCGGCTGCGTGACCGAAGCGGTCGTTGATGCTCTTGAAGTAGTCGATATCGACCATCAGCACGGAGACGGAGCGATAGTAGCGTTGGAACCGGCTCCACTCTGCATCCAGCGTTGTCAGGAAGTGCCTGCGGTTGAACAGCCCGGTAAGCGGATCGGTGGTCGCAAGCACTTCGAGCTGTCGCGCGTTACCGACAAGATCAGTCACGTCGACGAAGGTCAGCATCCGGCCGCCGTTCGCCATCGTCGAGCAATGGATCCTGATGTTGCGGCCGTCAGGCGTCTGGACGTCGCGCTTGTGATCGCCCGCCTTGATCTCCGCAATCCGCTTCGCCGGAAAGGCTCTGATCTGTTCCGGGGTCGAGCCCGTCGGGACCGCCCGGCGGCTGCGCGTGAGCAGCGTGACGTACGCCGGATGCCGCGCCACCTCCTCCTCGCTCACCTCCCAGAATTCCCGCATTCTCCGATTGAGGAAAACCACATTGAGATCGCGATCAAGCAGGACGACGCCGTCCTCCACGTTCTCGAGCGCACCGGTCAGCACCTTCAATTTGTCCGATGCGCGGACGATGTCGGTCACCGGCGTGTAGCTCACCATCCGGCCGCCGTCGGGCAGCGGCGTGCATTGACACCGAACCACATCACCATTGCTGCGCCTGAGATCGATCGGGCTTGCGTCGCCGACGGCCACGAGGCGGACGCGTTCGGCAACGTAGGCTTGAAGCTGCTCAGGCGGCAGCTCATAGGCCATGGTCTTGCAGCCGTGATGCATCAGATCGGTGAAGCTGGGGTTGCGGTCGGCCGACGCGTCCGGAAGCTGCCACATGTTGCGGAACGCGCGGTTGATGAACAGTGCCTTCAACTCCGCGTCCAAAAGCAGGATGCCGACCGGGATCTGATCGAGCGCCGAGCGCAGCGCCAGCATGTGCCCGCGCAGAATATCGCCGCTGCGTCGCTCCGGAATGGCTGATGGCGCGGGAGCGGCAGACACGGCAGCGGCAGGCGCGGGAGCCGCAGCGCTCGCCTGCTGCGCCTCAAACACCAGGCCGAGCTGGCGGTCCGATTGCCACAGCCGCTTGCATGGCCTCACCTGATTGGTGCCGACGATCAGCAGCTGCACCTGGTCGGGAATGCCGACCACACTTTCGAGTTCCACGGTCGCGCCCGTATCGGTGAGCTGCCGGACCGTGCAATCGAAGGCCGACCGACCGAAATTGAAGACGATCTTTCCGGCCAAAAACGTTCGGCCGCGGGAAGCTGACACCTGTCCGGACATGGCGAGACGCACCTGGAGCAATTGCGAGCCCTCTCACCTCAGCATGTTTGAGTCACCAAGCCATGAACGCTTTCGAGGCGTTTTGAACAGGAGCAAAAAGTCGGTGTGCGCTGCAAACGGGTTCCATCGTGAAACCCGTGCGGTGGAGGACTACGATCCGCTGAGCCGCTTCTGCTTCGCGTTCAGCGCGGAGGCGACGCGGCTCACCGGCGGACGGCCGAGCAAACCGGCGACCTCGTTGGTCGTGGCCAGCAGCTTCTCCATGTCGATACCGGTTTTGACGCCCATGCCTTCGAGCATATAGACGACATCCTCGGTCGCGACGTTGCCGGTGGCGCCAGGCGCATAAGGGCAGCCGCCGAGGCCGCCGGCGGCGGCATCGATCACGCGCACGCCCTCCTCCATGCCGGCATAGAGATTGGCCAGCGCCTGGCCATAGGTGTCGTGGAAGTGCATCGCGAGATTGGCGACCGGAAGCTCGGCGCCGACCGCACGCAGCATCTCCCTGGCCTTGAGCGGCGTGCCGACGCCGATGGTGTCGCCGAGCGAGATCTCGTAGCAGCCGAGATCCCACAGGGTCATCGCGAGATCGGCGACCGCCTTCGGCTTGATCTCGCCGTCGAACGGACAGCCGAGCACGCAGGAGATATAGCCGCGCACCTTGACGCCATCGGCCTTGGCGCGCGCCAGCACCGGCCTGAAGCGCTCGATCGATTCTGCGATCGAGCAATTGATGTTGGCGCGCGAGAAGCCTTCGGACGCCGCAGCGAACACCGAGACGACCTGGGCGCCGGCCGCGCGCGCGGCGTCATAGCCCTTCTCATTCGGCACCAGCACGTGGAATTCGGCATCCTTGATGTGATTGACGCCGCGAAGCACCTGATCGGAGCTCGCCATCTGCGGGATCGCCTTCGGCGACACGAAGGCGCCGACCTCGACGGTGTTAAGCCCCGCCGCCACCAGCGCCTCGACGAAGGCGATGCGCGCTTCGACGCTGACCGGCGTCTTCTCGTTCTGCAGGCCGTCGCGCGGCCCCATCTCGACGATATGGATCTGATCACTCATGGCGCGGCCGTGGGCTCGACTTCGGCAAGCTCCACGCCCTCGCCGACGATGTCGCCGACCTTGCATTTGAGCTTCTTCAAGACGCCGGCATAGGGCGCGCGCAGGGTCTGCTCCATCTTCATCACTTCGAGCGTGAGGATCGGCGCGCCCTTCTCCAGCGTCGCGCCTTCCTCGGCCAGCAGCGCGACCACGGTGCCCGGCAGAGGCGCCACGATCTTGTCCTCGCCGACCTGCTCCTCGCTCTCGCCGCCGAACGGATCGACCCAGTGCAGATCGAAGCGGCCGTTGCGGGTGCGCAGGTAAAGCTCGTGACCCTCGATGACCGATGCGACGCGCGATTTGAGGCCGTCGAGCGTCAGGTCGAAGCCATCCTCTCCAGCTGATGAGATCGCAAAGGCAAGCTCGCGCCCGCCGACCGACAGCGTCATCGGTCCGTTCCCATAATGCAGCGTAATCGTATGCGGCGGCTCGTGGCCCTGCCGGAACGAGAACACCCGCTGGCGGCGGCCGACCGGCATCCAGCCGAAGGCTTGCCAGGGCGAGTTCGCCTCGCGGCGCGCCGCCTTCTGCTCGTCATTGACGATCGCCGCCACCGCCGCGCAGAGCTCGAACTCGCCGGCCGCACCGGTGCCTGACGTCAGGTTCTTCAGCTCGCGCTCGATGAAGCCGGTATCGATCGCGTTGGCGCGGGTCGCCGGATGCGTCACCAGCGCCGACAGGAACGGGATGTTGGTGACGATGCCGCGGACATCGGTTCCTTCGAGGCCGCGATTGAGTTTCTCGATCGCGCCTTCGCGCGTCGGCGCCCAGGCGATCACCTTGGCGAGCATCGCGTCGTAATACGGCGAAACGCTGTCGCCGCTGCGATAGCCGGCATCGATGCGCAGGCCGTCGCCCTCTGGCGGCGTCCGCCAGGTCTTGATGCGGCCGACCGAGGGCATGAAGTTCTTCTGCGGATTTTCCGCGTAGACGCGCGCCTCGATGGCGTGTCCGTTCAGC
>DASVOL010000849.1:0-6504 GCA_036383375.1 Bradyrhizobium sp.
GTGGGACGATGTCGTCAACGGGCTGACCAATGTGATGCTCGCCATCCCCTCGCTGATCTTCGCACTCGCCATCATGGCGGTGCTTGGACCCGGCCTGACCAGCCTCCTGATCGCGCTCGGATTGACCAACTGGTCCTTCACCTGCCGGATCGCACGCGCTTCGACGCTGTCGCTCAAGAGCCAGGGCTACGTGCAGGCTGCGCGCGTGCTCGGTTATGGAGATCTGCGCATCATGATCACGCAGCTGCTGCCGAACATGGTCGGCCCGATCATCGTCATCGGCACGCTCGGCATGGGCGGCGCAGTATTGGCAGAAGCTTCGCTTTCATTCCTCGGCCTCGGCATCCGTCCGCCCTATCCAAGCTGGGGCAGCATGTTGTCGGAGGCGCGCGACCAGATCACCACGGCGCCATGGCTGTCGGTGTTCCCGGGCCTCGCGATCTTCCTGACGGTGCTCGGCCTCAACCTGCTGGGCGACGGCTTGCGTGACGTGCTTGATCCGCAATCGCGGAGCCGGCGCGCATGACAGCCCCTCCGCTGATCGAAGTCGAGGACTTGCGCATCGATCTCTCCGACAGCGCCAACCATGTTGCGGCGGTCGAGGGCGTTTCATTCCGCATCGATCGCGGCGAGACATTCGGCCTTGTCGGCGAGTCCGGCTGCGGCAAGAGCATCACAGCGCTCGCCTTGATCGGCCTGCTGCGCCGGCCGCTCTCGGTCGCGGGCGGCGCGATCCGTTTCGAGGGCCGCGAGATTCAGGGACTTTCCGCGGCCGAGCAGCGGGCGCTGCGCGGCAACCGCATTGCCATGATCTTCCAGGAGCCGATGACGGCGCTCAATCCGGTCTCGCCCGTCGGCCGGCAGATCGCCGAGATGTTCGTGCTGCACAAGGGCAAGAGCTGGCGCGAGGCAGACCGGCTGGCCGTCGAGGCGCTGGCGAACGTGCGCGTCCCCGCTCCGGAGCGACGGGTGAAGGACTACCCGCACCAGCTTTCCGGCGGCATGCGCCAACGCGTGATGATCGCCATCGCGCTGGCATGCGACCCGGATCTTCTGATCGCCGACGAGCCGACCACCGCACTTGACGTCACGGTGCAGGCAGAGATCATCGAGCTGATGCGCAATCTGTGCGCCGAGCGAGGCACGGCGATCCTGATGATCAGCCACGATCTCGGCCTCGTCGCCAACGTCTGCCGCCGCGTCGGCGTCATGTATGCCGGCCGCATTGTCGAGGAACGCGGATCGGACGACATCTTCCGCGCCTGCGCGCATCCCTACACGCAAGGCCTGGTCGACTCGCTGCCGCGGCTGGGCAGTCGCGCAGCACTCGGCCGGTCGCGGCTCCGCGAGATCGCCGGCGTCGTCCCGGCGATCGCGGACTTTCCGAGCGGCTGCCGCTTCAATCCGCGTTGCGCGCAGGCGACCGAGATCTGCCGGACCACCGCACCGGAGACGACATGGCTCGGTGCAGGCGGCCTCGTCAGGTGCCACCACCATGCATGACCTCGCGGCGCGACCCGGCGACGATGTCATCCTCAGCGTCGAGGATCTCGCGGTGCATTTTCCGCTCGGCGGCGGCTTGCTGGGCGGCGGCCAGCGGCTGCTGCGCGCGGTCGACGGTATCGATCTCGAACTGAAGCGCGGTGAGTGCCTCGGCCTCGTTGGCGAATCCGGCTGCGGCAAGTCGACCGTCGCACTTTCGCTGCTTGGGCTGCTGACGCCGACGCGCGGCAGGATCGTGCTCGACGGGAACGTCGTGACGGGCCAGCGATCGGTCGATCGAAAGCTGCTGGCTCGCACCGCCCAGATGGTGTTTCAGGATCCCTACGCCTCGCTCAATCCACGCCAGACCGTTCGCCGCACGCTCGAAGACCCGCTGCGCCTGCATGGCGTGACGGCCAAGAGCGAAATCGACGGCCGCGTTGCGGCGATGCTCAAACATGTCGGCCTGCGGCCCGAGCAGGCCGGCCGCTATCCGCATGAATTCTCGGGTGGCCAGCGCCAGCGCATCGGCATCGCCCGGGCGCTGATCCTCAATCCCAAGATCGTCATCTGCGACGAGCCGGTCTCAGCGCTCGATGTCTCGATCCGTGCCCAGATCATCAATCTGCTGCTGGAGTTGAAGGAGACCCTCGGCCTCTCCTACATCATGATCAGCCACGACCTCGGCGTGGTCGAGCACATGAGCGATCGGGTCGCGGTGATGTATCTCGGCCGCATTGTCGAGACGGGCGGCTGGCGCGAAATTTTCGAACGGCCGGCCCACCCGTATACGCAGACCCTGATCGCCGCGATTCCCGATCCGCTACGCCGCGCGCCGCTTGCGACGACAAGGGGCGAGCTTCCCAATCCGCTCAATCCGCCGGACGGATGTGCATTCAGCCCACGCTGTCGCTACGCCGAAGCGGTGTGCCAGCACGAGCCCGGGCCTTCGCTCGAAACACGCACCGACGGGCACGCGGTCCGCTGCTGGCGCGCTGACGAGATTGCCGGTCAACCTCCAAGCTGAATGGTGCGCTCCAGCGCAGCGGCGAAGCCGTTGAGCGGGACATTGAAGACGACCGCCTGCCCATTGCCAATGTTCTGCGCGGCAACGGTGAGCGTTTTGGCCTTGCTGATGGTGTCGGTCACAACCGTGGGAAAGGATACCGGAAGCAAACAGCCTTGCGCCGTGCAGGTGGAGAACCGGGCCTGCTCCAGATCCTTGCCGTCGAGCTTGAGGACGGCCCCGGCATCGAACTTCAGCCCAAACGGCATCAGGATGTTGCCTTCGGCCTTTCCGTCCCTCGGAATCAGCTCGATGGCGAAGATTTGCTGATTTGTCTCCTTGGAGGTCTGTGTCTGTCCCAGGGTGCAGAGCTTGGCACCGCCGTCGAGCAGGCATTTGACGATCCAGTCTCCATAGGTCTCGCTGACCGCAGAAGCGCCCTTGGGAAGCTGGACGGGGCGGACCACGCCCTCCATCGCGGACGTCTGGCTCCTTGTGTCGATCGGAATCGAGACGGTGCCCCCGCTGGCATCCGGCTTCTCAGCAGTTCGAGCCGCTTGCGCCGAACCGATGCCGGCCATGACGACGAGAACTGCGATCGTCCGAAGACGCCTGCCTGCTGTGTTGTCTCTCGCCATGCATGCGCTCCGTCTCTTTACGTCTTGAAACCGACCTGCCATTTCGTGGGCATAATTCCCACGTATGGGAGGTACGTGTACTTGGAGAGCCGCAGACATGCAAGAGATTATCGCCGCCACCGTGATTGTTGCGATTGTTGCATTCTGCGGCGGGTATTTCTGGGCCGTTGCGCGCGAAGCCAGGATCGCGAACAAGCCCTCGAACAAGCAACAGGGGAAATGATTGGGCTGGCGGCGGTCCGCCCCGCGACCCGCCGCTATCCATCGCGACAGTCCGTAGGATGGGTAGAGCGCAGCGAAACCCATCATTCGCGCCCAGATATGAATTTGATGGGTTTCGCTTCGCTCTACCCATCCTACGCCTCTACCCTCCTCCCGCGATTTGCCCGCGGGGCGCGTTTTCAATTAAGGTCGCCGGATGGACATGCTCGTCAAGCTCTATGCCCTGCCCGATTCCCGGCCCGCCTATGATCGATTGCTGAAGGCCGGAATTGTCATGCGCCGGGCGCTCGCGCCCGAGAAGCACAAGGTCGTGACCTGGGTGCGGGAAACGTTCAGCGAGGCGTGGGCCAGCGAAACCGACGTCGCGTTCAGCCGCCAACCGGCCTCCTGCTTCATTGCGATCCAGCAAAAGAAGATCGTGGGATTCGCCTGCCACGACGCAGCCTGTCGTAACTTCTTCGGTCCGACCGGCGTCGCGCCGAAGGCGCAGCAGGGCGGCATCGGCAAGGCGCTGCTGTTCGCTTGTCTCGAGGACATGAAACACCAGGGCTTCGGCTACGCCATCATCGGCGGCGTCGGGCCGGCAGAATTCTATGCGAAGGCCGTCGGCGCGGTGGCCATCGAAGGCTCCGCGCCCGGGATTTACCGGGGACTGCTGTAGTTTGTGGTTCGTAGGATGGGTAGAGCGCAGCGAAACCCATCATTCGCGCTGCACGCAAGGTCGATGGGTTTCGCTTCGCTCTACCCATCCGTCGAGCTACACAACTAACGCAGCTTGCCGAAAAACTCCCGCACCTCGCCGACGAACAGCTCAGGCTGCTCGAACGCCGAGAAATGTCCGCCCTTCGGCATCTCGCGCCAATGCTGGATGTTGGTGAAATTCGTCTCCATCCATTTGCGGACCGGCGTGACGATCTCCTTGGGGAACACGGCAACACCGGTCGGCACGCTCACCTTGTGCGAGGTTCGCTTGCCGGGCCCGAAACTTTCCCAATAGAGCCGCGCCGACGATGCGGCCGTCGCGGTCACCCAATACAGCATGACATTGTCGAGCAGTTCGTCGCGGCTGAGGATGTTTTCCGGATGCCCGTCGCAGTCGGTCCAGGCCCAGAACTTTTCCAGGATCCAGGCCGCCTGCCCGCTCGGCGAATCCGTCAGCGCGTAACCGAGTGTCTGCGGCCGGGTGGACTGTTGCTTGGAATAGCCGGAATCCCAGTCGGCATAGTATTTGATGCCGTTGAGCGCGCGGGTTTCCTCCGGCGTCGGCTGCCCCTCGACGTTCGGCCGGGTCGACATCGCAAGCGTGATGTGGATGCCGGCGCAGTGTGCCGCGTCCTGCCCGCCGATCGCGGTCGTGACCGCGGAGCCCCAATCGCCGCCTTGCGCGAAGTACCTGGTGTAGCCCAGCCGCTCCATCAGGACGGCCCAGGCCGTGGCGATGCGATCGACGCCCCAGCCTGTGGCGGCCGGCTTGGCCGAGAAGCCGAAGCCCGGCAAGGACGGGCACACCACATGAAAGGCATCGGCCGCGCTGCCGCCATGCGCGGTCGGATCGGTCAGCGGCTCGATCACCTTGTGGAACTCAACCACCGATCCCGGCCAGCCATGGGTGATGATCAAGGGCCGCGCCTCCGGGTGCCTGGAGCGGACATGGATGAAGTGGATGCCGAGCCCGTCGATCTCGGTCGTGAACTGGCTGAAGCGATTGAGCTGCGCCTCGCGCTGCCGCCAATCATACCTCTCCGCCCAATAGTTGCAGACTTCCTTGATCCATTGCAGTGGCGCGCCCTGGCTCCAGTCGTCGACCAGCTGAGCCTCCGGCCAACGGGTCCTGCGCAGCCGGGTGCGGAGATCCTCGAGGACATCGTCGCTGACGGCGATGCGAAACGGGCTGATGGCGGTATTCATGGCGTCTCCCCGGGATGCAGAGCGTTTCGGAGAAGATAAGCGGGCGTGGGCCGCCGATCAAACCCGCGCCGCACCATTCGCAAGCCATCGATTGCAGCGGCGGCGCAGGGCCTGCTTGCCAGTCATCGGCAGGAGCGCGGCAGCGGCTATCCTGTCCGTCTGCACGAACCCTGCACGACAAACCGCGAACTCTGCACAACAAAGTCCGTCATCGGCGCCGCCATGTTGTTAAGACAGAAGCTGCGATCGACCGGCATGAAGCCCGGGTGATCGAAGCACTCACGTCGCAGCATATGGAGCTTGATGTGGCACTCTACCTGACGAGCATCATGAACGCGCAAGACGTTCTGCTGAAGCTGGGCATACCGCTTGTCGTCATGTTCGTCTCGGGGTGGATCATCATCAGGGCTTGGGTGAGCAGGACCGGCATCGATTCGTCAGGCTACTCGCCCGCAGCGTCGTCAGCCCTGTTTGCCCCTGTTCTCCTCGTCATGTACTTTTTCGTGCTGCAATCCACCACGCAGGAAGGCATTGCCGCTCACGCCGAGCTTGTCATTTTGTACGGCGCGATTTTCGCACCGACGTTTCTTCTGCTGCTTCCATTCGGAATCACCTCCCTCATGCGGGTGCGCCGACGCAGGGCACCGCTCGGCAATGGGCTGCTATGCAGCGCATTCGCGGCCTGGCCGGTCCTGCAGATAGTGTGGATGTGCCTGCTGTTTGGAGAGTGGCAATAGCGCGCGGACCTACCTGCCGATCGCCGTCTCCAGCAGCGCCTGGGCCTGCCTGGTGGCTTCGGCGAATGCCGGCTGCTCCGGGGCGTGCTGAACGAAGCAGCGCTTGAATGCATCCTCGCCCTGCTGGCGCAGGTCGCCGAGCTTGTCATAGGCCTTCCGCGTGATCTGCTTGCGCTCGAGCTTCGCGGCCGCTTCGTCCGCCTTCTTGTTGTAGTCGGTCCGGATCGCCGTACAGGCCGGCACCTTCACGGCCGGCTCGATCTCGCCATAGGCGATGTAGAACTTGCCGCCGGCAAGTGCCGCGACGAACACCTCGTCGGCGGCCTCGGGGGTCGTGTCCTGGGTGCGGCCGGCCAGGAAACCGTAAGTGAGCGTAGCCGACGCCGGTTTGGCGACCGGCAGCTCGTCGAAATTGATCACCGCGGCATCGGTCGAAATCGCCTGGGTGTAGAGGCCTTCGAACTTCAGGGCCGGTTCGATCTGCTGCGGCACGTTCTTGCTACCCTTGTCC
>DASVOL010000850.1:0-4950 GCA_036383375.1 Bradyrhizobium sp.
GTTGACGATGCCGGTGACCGTCTTCAGCCAACGCGGCTTCAGCGCCGCCGGATCGATCGCGATGCCGGCATCGATCAGGCCGCGCTCGCCAGCATCGACCGCGAACATCTCGCCGGTATAGGCCCAGAGATCGTCGATCGCATCCTGCGCGCGGCGATGGCTTTCCTCGGTGCCGTCGCCGAGGCGGACGATCCATTCCGACGAATGCCTGACGTGATAGGCGCTCTCCTTCTCCGACTTCGCCGCGATCGCGGCGAGCGTCGGATCGGAGGAAGCCATCATCGCGCGCCAGTAGAGATCGGCGAACACCGCGTAGAAGAACTGCCGCACCATGGTGCGGGCAAAGTCGCCGTTCGGCTGCTCGACCAGCAAGAGATTGCGGTACTGCCTGACGTCGCGCAGATAGGCGAACTTGTCCTCGTCGTTGCCGCGGCCTTCGACCTTGGCCGCGTAGCTGTAGAGCTCGCGGGCCTGGCCGAGCAGGTCGAGACCCATATTGGCGAGCGCCATGTCCTCTTCCATCGCCGGCGCATAGCCGCACCATTCGGACAGCCGATGGCCGAGGATCAGCGCGTCGTCGGCGCGGCGCAGCGCATAGAGCACCAGCGGCGTTTCGGAAACTTCGATGTTGGCGGTTGCCATTTATTCAACTCGCTCGTGTTTTCGTCATTGCGAGGAGCGGAGCGACGAAGCAATCCACACTTGCTTCGTGGTCCGATGGATTGCTTCGCTTCGCTCGCAATGACGAGCGGAGGCACAGTCACATATGCCCGACTTCGTCGGGGACGTCGTAGAAGGTCGGGTGGCGGTAGATCTTGGATTCCGCCGGCTCGAACATCATGCCCTTCTCGGACGGATCGGACGCGGTGATCGCGTTCGAGGGAACCACCCAGATCGACAGCCCCTCGCCGCGGCGGGTGTAGATGTCGCGCGCGGCCTGTAGCGCGAGCGTCGAGTCCGCCGCATGCAGCGATCCGACATGCTTGTGCGCAAGGCCGTTGCGGCTGCGGATGAAGACTTCCCAAAGCGGTACGTTCGGCGTGGCCATCTTGAGCGCTCCTTATTCTGCGGCTTGCGCGAGCTGGCGGCTCTTGCGCTTCTCGGCATAGGCCATCGCGGCTTCGCGCACCCAGGCGCCCTCCTCATGCGCCTTGCGGCGTGCGGCGAGGCGATCGCGGTTGCAGGGGCCGTTGCCGGCCAGCACCTGCTTGAACTCGTCCCAGTCGATCGGGCTGTGCACCCAATTGCCGCTTTCGTTCTGCTTCATGCCGGGATCGGGAATCGTGAGCCCGAGGAACTCGGCCTGCGGCACGGTGGCGTCGATGAATTTCTGGCGCAGCTCGTCGTTGGAGAAGCGCTTGATCTTCCACTTGGTCGAGGTGTCGCTGTGCTGGCTGACCTGGTCCGGCGGGCCGAACATCATCAGCACCGGCCACCACCAGCGATCGAGCGCGTTCTGCGCCATCGCCTTCTGCTCCGCGGTGCCGCGGCACAGCGTCACCATGATCTCGAAGCCCTGGCGCTGATGGAACGACTCTTCCTTGCAGACGCGGATCATCGCGCGTGCATAGGGACCATAGGAGCAGCGGCACAGCGGGATCTGGTTCATGATCGCCGCGCCGTCGACCAGCCAGCCGATGGTGCCGATGTCGGCCCAGGTCAGGGTCGGATAATTGAAGATCGAGGAATATTTCGCCTTGCCCGAGAGCATGCCGTCGACCAGCTCTTCGCGCGAGGTGCCGAGCGTCTCGGCCGCGGCGTAGAGGTAGAGCCCGTGGCCGCATTCGTCCTGCACCTTGGCGAGCAGCGCAGCCTTGCGGCGCAGCGACGGCGCGCGGGTGATCCAGTTGCCCTCGGGGAGCATGCCGACGATTTCGGAATGGGCGTGCTGGGAAATCTGCCGGGTCAGCGTCTTGCGGTAGGCGGCCGGCATCCAGTCGTTCGGCTCGATGCGCTCGTCGGCATCGATGCGGGTCTGGAACTGACCGGCACGGGCAACGTCCTCGACGCCGCGATCGTCGCCGTCGGATGAATTGAGCGCCTGCGTATACATGGCCGACCTCCCAGTGTGTTGTTAGGCAGGAATATATAACACAAATTTCAGAATGCAAGAAGTTTTTGTAATATATTCAGACGCCCTCGAAACGGCGCGCCACGGCCCCGTTGGGCTTCGGCAGCGGCCCGTCCTCGTTGGTTGCATGGTCGTCAAGCCATTGTTCCGACGGCGGAAGCAGCCCGCGATAGATCTCGCCGCAGAGTTTGCGGGCTGCCCTGCCCGGCCAGTCCTTCGGCAGCAGTGGCGCCGGCAGCAACGGATCGCGCAGCACGACCCGGCGATAGTGATGGATCAGCAGGATGCGCGCGGTGAAGGCGTCGGCATCGCTCAGCTTCTCGCCGCGCACGATCCAGCCGTGCAGCGGCTCGAACGTCTTCATGAACTTCAGATAGGCGTCGGCGGTGCGATCGAGCGGCCAGCTCTCGCTGAGCAGCCGGCGTCCACTGTCATCTTCCGCCGACACTTCGAGACGGATCGCGCGTGACGCTTCATCGGGGATCGGCGCGCCCGACGGCGCGATCCACACGCCGGGCAGCGGGCTGCCGAAGCCCGCATTCTTCAGCGCCTCGCGCGCGGCGTCGCGATCCTCGGCATTACCGATCAGCAGCAGCTCGAAGCGGCCGGTCCAGTCCGATGGCGGCGGATCGTAGATGTGCCGCGTTGCAGTGTCGAAGGTCTGCCGCCCCTTCGCGTTGAGCCGATAAAAGCTGTTGCGGCCGACCTTGCTGCGCTCGAGCCAGCCATCGGCGGCGAGCCGCGACATCGCGGTGCGCACCACATTGCCGTCGATGTCGAGCGACTTGAAGAATTCGAGCAGCGTGCCGAGCCACACCGAGCCGCCGCGCGGCACGATGGAATCGCCGAACACGGTGATGATGATCGAGCCGGTGCGCGACGGCTCGCGCTTCAGCTGATCGACGATGCGGGCAAGCGGCTGTGGCATGCCCAACGCATAGCGCGTTTTGTCGATTCACGACAATGCAGCCGCTTGAGCTTCTGCCTCTCCCCGCAAGCGGGGCGAGGCAAGAAAGAAGCGTCAGCGGTTGGGATCCGGATAGACCAGGCTGCGCCAGCCGCTGCGATCGAACGGCGCCCACTCGCCGTCCTTCTGCGCGAGGCGATCGGCGACCGCGTAAACCACGGCCGGATGATGGCCCATGCCGCAATGGCTGCTCTCGACCTCGATGCTGTCGGTCATCGACGAGGCCTGCTCGCGGCAACCCTGCCAGGCGCAGACGCCGTCGGTGCGGCTGAAGATCGCGGTGGTCGGCACTGGCGGCGCGCTGGCGAGCGAGCCGCCGAAGCGCGCATCCTCCTCGTCGGCACGGCGTCCGCTGGCCATCTCGTAGACGCGCCAGGCGTTGGTCGCCTTCGGGCCGGCGGCGAACGGGCTGCCGAGGGTGATCACCTGGCGCACGCGCTCCGGCATCATCTTGGCGAGCTGGCGCGCATAGAGGCCGCCGAGGCTCCAGCCGACCACCGAGACCTTGCGGCCGCTGGTCTCATTCATCTCCTGCAGCAGATCGACCATCCCGTCCTGCACGCCGGCACGAAGCCCGAGGTTGCGGCCCTGGCGCCAACCGCTGACGGCATAGCCTTTGGTCTTGAGGAAGTCGCGCAGCGGCCGCGTCGACATGTCGGAGGCAATCAGTCCGGGCAGCACCAGCACTGGATGCCCATCGCCGCGCGGCGCGAAGCTCAGCAGCGGCAATGCACCAAGAAAGGCACCGAGCTCGTGAATGGCGCGGCCTTCCAGGAACATCAGTGTCCTGGACGGCGGGCGTAGCGTCTGCGCAGCAACGGACATTTCAACTCCTCTTCGGCACGGCCCCTGACGTCTCGGCGGCCGGCAATGGAATCAACGGAAATGGGTCAACAGGATTGACGCAAACCCGGCGGAATCGTTCCGCAACGCAACAATCAACCTTGAAAAGCTAGGGAACCGATCACTTTGGTGCAAGCGGCCCAGGTCACACTTGCCACAACTTAAGTGACCTCCGTGCCCAATCGGTCACAGCAGCCGCAGCACATATTCCAGCGTGTAAAGTGCGAGGCCGGCAAGCCCGCCGATCAGCGAGCCGTTGAAGCGGATGTATTGCAAATCCTTGCCGACATTGACCTCGATGAGCGAGATCAACTGCTCCATGTCCCAGCTCTTCATCTGGTCGGCGATGAAGGTCGAGACACCGCTCTTCTGCTCGGCAACGACCGTGCGCAGGATCGCGACCAGGCCCTGGTTGATTTCGGCGCGCAGCTCAGCGTCGCCGTCGAGCGCGTCGCCGGCCTCGACGAACATTTTCGCCAGCTGATGCTGCAGCACCTGCGACTCGCCCGAGGCGCTGCGCTCGATGAAATCCTTGACGTTGGCCCAGATCGTGCGCCCGAGATTGGCGAGCTCCGGCCGCGCCATCAGATCGCGCTTGAGGCCGTCGATGCGATCGGCGAATGCCTTGTCGCTGCCGAGCCGATCGACGAACGACAGCAGCATGCGATCGAACTCGCCGCGGAACGGATGCTGCGGGTCGTTGCGCACCTCCTCGAAGAATTTGGTGGCCGAGGCGATGATCCGGTTCACCACGAACTTGTCGGCGCGATAGAGCCGGAGCAGCGTCGGCATCTCCGCGCGGACCTTGTCGCGGATCACGGCCATGGTCTCCTGCTGCGTCAGCGTCTGGTGCAGCACGCGCAGGATATCGTCGAGCAGGCCGCCATGCTTGCCCTCCTGCACGAAGCCGCGCAGCGCGCCGGCCGCCAGCGGCGCGAGATCGATCGAAAGCACCTGGGTCGTGACGCGGCGGCTGATGAATTGCATCAGCCCCGAGCTCTCGGTCGCCGCAAACGCTTCGGGCAACATCCGCAGCACGAAGCGGGCGAGATCCTCCGAACGTTTGCGG
>DASVOL010000851.1:0-2993 GCA_036383375.1 Bradyrhizobium sp.
CGCAGCCTCGGCGAGCGCGCGCTGCGCCGCCGGCGTCAGCGGCTTGCGCGGCGCGGGTTCCGGAGGAGACGGCGATGGCGATTTCTCAGACATAGCGGGCCTTCTTGGCAAACGTTTCTCGGCAAAACTTTCTGCCTGCGAGTTTCGTATCTCTGACTTGGCTCAGTGACGACATCACGATCAAGAAATCCCGCAAGACGATTCTTACATTTGGCATATTCGCATGCCAGTGGTGTTTTCGAGTTGATGGCATGAGCCGAATGTAACTCAGCACCTTCGAGATATTTCCGCTCCATGCCTCCTTCAAGATTTGCAGTCCCTGCCGAAGTCCCCGGTCTCGCAGCGCGCCGCATCGCGGCCGACATCCTCGATGGCGTGCTGCACAAGCACCGCACGCTCGACGATCAGCTCGACGGCGCCGGCGCACATCCCGGCCTGAAATCGCTGGCCGATCGCGACCGCGCGCTGATGCGCCGGCTGGTCTCGACCATCCTGCGCAAGCTCGGCACGCTCGGCCATCTGCTGTCGCGGCTGCTCGACCGCGGCGTCCCGACCGATGCGCCTCGCGCGCAGAGCGCGCTGCTGATCGGCGCCGCGCAGATCCTCTGGATGGACGTGCCTGACCATGCCGCGGTCGATCTCTCGGTGCGGCTGGTGCAGTCCGACCGGCGCGCGGCGAAATATGCCGGGCTGGTCAACGCCGTGCTGCGCCGCTGCGCGCGCGAGGGCCAGGGCCTGATCGACGAGATCAGCCCGCAGACGCTGGACCTGCCGCAATGGATGCTGGCGCGCTGGAACGCGCATTACGGTGAAGCCACCGCGCGCGACATGGCGCTGGCGCTCGGCCACGAGCCGTCGCTCGATCTCACGGTGAAGTCGGACGCTCCGCAATGGGCGAGCCGCCTGCATGGCGAGATCCTGCCAACGGGAACCGTGCGCACGCTGCTGCAGGGTTCCGTCACGATGCTGCCGGGCTTTGCCGAAGGCCAATGGTGGGTGCAGGACGCCGCCGCGGCACTGCCGGTGCGCCTGTTCGGCGACATCAAGGACAAGCGGGTCGCGGACCTCTGCGCGGCGCCCGGTGGCAAGACGGCCCAACTCGCGCTGGCCGGCGCACAGGTCACCGCGGTCGATCGCTCGCCGGCGCGGGTCGCGCGGCTGCGCGACAATCTCACCCGGCTGGCGTTGCAGGCGGAAACCGTCACCGCCGACGCCGCCGAATGGCCGGCGGAAGCCGCGAGCTTCGACGGTATCCTGGTCGATGCACCCTGCACCTCGACGGGAACCATCCGCCGCCATCCGGACGTCGCCTGGCTGCGGCAGGAGAGCGACATCGCCGCACTGACGGCGCTGCAGGAGCGGCTGCTGCATAAGGCCACCCATCTGCTGAAGCCAGGTGGCACCCTGGTCTACTGCACATGCTCGCTGGAGCCGGAGGAAGGCGAGCACGCGATTGCCGCGCTGCTGGCGAGCGAATCAGGCCTGCGCCGTGCGCCGGTCGAGAAGGACGAGGTTGCCGGCCTCGACGACATCATTACCGCCGACGGCGATTTGCGCACCCTGCCCAGCCATTTGCCCAATGCCGACCCGCGGCTCGGCGGGCTGGACGGTTTTTACGCCGCCCGGCTGGTCAAATCCTGATTTTAAACTTCAGTCCTCTAAGCTCGAAGTGATTCGCGCGGTATCAAGAGGGTGTCTTGGATATCAAGAGGGTGTCTTGGCCGCGTTTCCGGATTAAATAAGGATTCGTTGAAAATTCCCTCCCCGCAAGGTTAGGCGTGTCGGTCGCTCAAAGCAGACGCATCTCGACGCTGATTGCTGGCCGCTTTGCCCGCAGCATGCTCGCACGCGCCAGCGGGAGCACGGTGGCGCTGTCGCGGCTCTGGCCCGGCCGCACCGACCGGCTGATCATCGCGCCGCACGACCTGCGGACCGCCGATGCCACCCGCGCGGCCGAGATCTATGCCGGGCGATTCGTGTTCGCCGGCAAGATCGTCACCTGCCACGGCCGCTCGATCTTCGATCTCGAACCGCCATCGGAAGATTGGGAAGCCGCCCTGCTCGGCTTCGGCTGGCTGCGCCATCTGCGCGCCGCCGACACCGCGCTGACCCGCGCCAATGCCCGCTCGCTGGTCGACGACTGGATCTCCAACCAGGCCCGCAAGCGGCCGCTGGAGCGGCGCGCCGACGTGCGCGCGCGGCGGGTGATCTCGCTGTTGTCGCAGGCGCCATTGGTGCTCGGCGACACCGACGGAAAATTCTACCGCAAATATCTGCGCGGGCTAGCGCGCGAGATCCGCTATCTGCGCCACTCGACGCTCGACAATGACGGCGTGCCGCGGCTGCAGGTGCTGATCGCGCTGTGCTACGCCTCGCTCTGCCTCGCCAACCAGGCGCGCAACATCAAATCCGCGACGCGCAGGCTGTCCGACGAATTGCAGCGCCAGATCCTGCCCGACGGCGGCCACATCTCGCGCAATCCCGGCGCGCTGGTCGAATTGCTCAGCGATCTCTTGCCACTGCGGCAGACCTTTGCTGCACGCAATATCGCGCCGCCGCCGGCGCTGCTCAACGCCATCGACCGCATGATGCCGATGCTGCGCTTCTTCCGCCACGGCGACGGCAGCTTTGCGCTGTTCAACGGCATGTCGACCGCGCCGTCCGATCTGGTCGCGACGCTGCTCGCCTATGACGACACCCGCGGCGTGCCGATGGCGAGCATGCCGCACACCGGCTTCCAGCGGCTCGATGCCGGCAACATGACGCTGATCATCGACACCGGTCCGCCGCCGCCCGCCAGCGTCAGCCAGGATGCGCATGCCGGCTGCCTGTCGTTCGAGCTCTCCTCCGGCGTCAGCCGCATCGTCGTCAATTGCGGCATGCCGAACACCGGGCGCGACAATTGGCGGCCGTTCGCGCGGTCCACCGCGGCGCATTCGACGCTGACCTATCGCGACACCTCATCGTGCCAGTTCGTCGAGCTGTCGGCGATG
>DASVOL010000852.1:0-2561 GCA_036383375.1 Bradyrhizobium sp.
GCGGGTAAAGTGCTCGACCGGCGCCTTGGTGCCGGCATAGGCGGCATAGAATGGCGTGTAGGCGCCGAGCAGCGACGTCACCAGCGTGCAGATCTTGCCGTTGTCGTTCACATGACGGCCGGCTTCCTTGAGGAAGAAGAACGCGGACTTGGCGTTGACTGCGCTCATTGCGTCGTATTCGGCCTCGGAAATCTCGACCATCGGCTTCTTCAACACCTTGCCGACGGTGTTGATCGCAATGTCGGGACGGCCGATCGCGGCGACGACATCAGTGAACAGCTTCTCCATCGCGCCCGAGGTCGTGAGGTTGGCCTGGAACGCGACCGCGTTGGCGCCGGCAGCCTTGATCGCAGCGACGGTCGCGTCGGCGTCGGCCTTGGTCGCGGCGCTGTTGTAGTGGATCGCGATCGCCTTCGCGCCGTAGGCCGCGAGATCGCGTGCGATCAGGCCGCCGAGGTTCTTGGCGCCGCCGGCGATGATGACGGTCTTGCCCTTGATGCTGTGGTCGGTCATGGCGTTCGCTTCTCCAGATCTCGCGGCCGCGCCGTGCGGCCGCTTTCTGGAGACAACGATATCGTCTAGGGTTTGCCGATAAAGCCGTGCATTCTGACCTAACTTGTCAGAATTGGCGAACAATCAGGGCCCGATCTTGGACCGCATCGACCTCTTCCGCATTTTCGCCCGCGTCGTCGAATGCGCGAGCTTTACGCGGGCGGCGGACACGCTGGGCCTGCCGCGCTCGTCGGTCTCGTCAGCGGTCGCGGAGTTGGAGCAGCGCGTCGGCGCCCGGCTCCTGCACCGGACGACGCGAAAAGTGTCGCCGACGCATGATGGCGCGGCGTTCTACGAACGATGCCTGCGCGTCGTCGCCGATGTCGAGGAGGCCGAGACGCTGTTCCGCCATGCCGCCGCCGAACCGTCGGGACGGCTCAGGGTCGACGTGCCCGGGCGGATCGGCCGCCTGATTGTCGCGCCGGCGCTGCCCGCTTTCCTTGATCGCTATCCGCAGATCGACATCGATCTCGGCGTCACCGATCGCGCCATCAACCTGATCGCGGACTCCGCCGATTGCGTCGTGCGCGTCGGCCCGCTCGGCGATTCCGGTCTGATCGCGCGGCCACTCGGCGATCTCGTGCTGATCAATGTCGCAAGCGCGGGATATCTCGCGCGCAACGGCAGGCCGCAGACGCCCGACGATCTCGGCGCGCATTGGGCGGTCAACTACGCCTCGCCATCCACCGGCCGTATCGAGGAATGGGAATGGTGCGAGCAGGGCGCGTCGCGCACCATCGCGATGCGCGGCCGTGTCACCGTCAACAGTGCGGAAGCCTATATCGCCTGCTGCCTGGCCGGCCTCGGCCTGATCCAGATTCCCGCTTACGACGTGAAGCGGCATCTCGATGCCGGAGAACTCGTTGAGGTGATGCCGCAGCATCGCGCGACGCCGATGCCGATGACGTTGCTCTATCCGCACCGCCAGCATCTGTCGCGGCGGCTGCAGGTGTTCGCCGATTGGCTGACGGCACTGCTGAAAGAGCAGTTGCTGGTCGCGGGCTAGAGCTTCAGCGCGATGCGGGCCCGAAAGCCGCGCCGCGTCAGCGCCTGTTGTTGCCGCGGATCGAGGCGGTCCTCGTCGCGCGCTTCGCTTCGGCCTTGGGTTGGAAAAACAGGCCGGGCATCACCGAGACCAGTCCGAAGGTCATTCCGAGGAATGCCAGGAACGTATCGAGATAATTGATCTCCATTTCAGTTGTCTCCTTCAGCTTGCACCGGGCTGACCCGGTGCAATGCGTTCGATAATCCTAGATATGGTCCGGTACATTGATCGGTACAATAGAAACATTGATCTCGGAGCAATACTTTCAATGCTCCGCGTCTAGGCAGCGATCCGGCCTGTCGATGATGGAAGGCTCTGGCCGCTGTCGCGCGACTAATTGGAGAGTGCACCCGACCTGCGGATGGTCAGGCTGTCGCCGCTCCGGCTGATCTCCACTGAGCCTGCCTGGTTCGGCGCCGAGAGCAGGGCACGCTGACCGGGCGCCAGCACCGAGACGAAGCGAACCGGCGTTCCGGCCTCGCTCTGTGCGAGCGTGGTCACGACGCGATAGCCGTCGGGCTCGACCGTGTAGTAGGCGACGCCGGACACGTCGCCCAGATGGATACTTTGGGCCTCGATCGGCCGGAGACCGCGCGCCTCTGCGGCACCAAGCGAGGCGCCAAATGAAATTCCAAGTGCGGCGAGGGTAAAGCCTGTGGCGAGAATGGTGCTGCGGATCGACATGGGATCCTCCGTTGGCTTGAGTGTCGGAACTTGGGCAGCGAGCGATTGCTCGTCTGCTCCCTTGCCGGAGGAGATGGTGAGGCTATGATCATCGATCAAACAGATAGGATCGATAATGGCCATCGATGCCATCAATTTTGGTCGGCTCGACCTGAATCTGCTCGTTCATCTCGATGCGCTGCTGACCGAACGGAGCGTGACCCGGGCAGCGGCCCGCGTCGGCATCGGCCAATCCGCGATGAGCCACAATCTCGCCCGCCTGCGCGAACTGTTCGATGAC
>DASVOL010000853.1:0-29090 GCA_036383375.1 Bradyrhizobium sp.
GTCGAATTGCGCGACCAGCTTCTCAAGCGAGCGGCGGTGCAGGACGTCGAGGATGACGTAGCCGTTCTGCGGGTTCTTGCGCACCTCGTCCATCGAGGCCGCATAGACCGCGCGCCAGCCGTCGACCAGCGCGGTCCAGTCCGCCTTGATGCCACGCGTCTCGCCCCATTTGGTGAAGTCGTTGATCAGGCTGGTGCGCCAGTCGACCACGGTTCCGAACACGTCGAACACCAGTGCCTTGACGCCGGACAAATCAGACATGGGTGCCTCCCGCTTTTGTTGTTCTTATTTCTTGGTCGTCATTCCGGGGCGCGCGCAAGCGCGAACCCGGAATCTCGAGGTTCCTGGTTCGATGCTGCGCATCGCCCCGGAACGACAGCGGATATTAGTCCAGGTGGAACTTCTCCAGCTGGCGGTGCTCGGCCTTGATGTAGCGCACGGTGCCGGTGACGGAGCGCATCACGACCGTCTCGGTCTCGATCACGTCCTTCTTGAACTTCACGCCGGTCAACAGCGAGCCGGTGGTGACGCCGGTGGCGGCGAACAGGCAGTCGCCCTTGGCCATGTCCTCGATGCCGTAGATCATCTTCGGATCGAGGACGCCCATCTTGTGGGCGCGCTCGCGCTTCTGCTCGGTGTCGAGGATCAGACGGCACTGCATCTGGCCGCCGATGCAGCGCAGCGCAACCGCCGCCAGCACGCCCTCGGGCGCGCCGCCGGTGCCGATATACATGTCGACGCCGGTCTCATCGGGCTTGGCGCAGTGGATGACGCCGGCGACGTCGCCGTCGGTGATCAGCTGTACGGCAGCGCCGGTCGAGCGCACGCTGTTGATGATGTCGGCATGGCGCGGACGGTCGAGCACCAGCACGTTGATGGCGGTGGGATCGACACCCTTCGCCTTGGCGAGCCGGCGGACGTTGTCGGCCGGCGGCGCGTCGAGCTCGATCACGTTCTTGGCGTAGCCCGGACCGATCGCGATCTTCTGCATGTAGACGTCGGGTGCGTGCAGCAGCGTGCCGCCGTCGGCCATCGCCATGGTGGCGATCGAGCCCGGCATGTTCTTGGCGCACAGCGTGGTGCCTTCGAGCGGGTCGACGGCGATGTCGACCTTGGGCCCGGCGTTGAGGCCGACCTTCTCGCCGATGAACAGCATCGGCGCCTCGTCGCGCTCGCCCTCGCCGATCACGACCGTACCCTCGATCGGCAGCTTGTTGAGCTCGCGCCGCATCGCGTCGACCGCGGCCTTGTCGGCGGCCTTCTCCTGGCCGTGGCCGCGCAGCCGCGCGGCCGACACCGCCGCGCGCTCCGTCACGCGCACGATTTCGAGCGTCAGGATGCGCTCGAGCAGCATCTGCGGCGGAACGGAAATATGGGTCGACATCGGCGTACTCCTTAAAGCCTCGGGGACAGGCCAGCCTGCCCGCATCAATCGTCTCACGCCCGACCCGTTCAGGCCATGCGCTAGTTTTTCTCGATCCGGATCACCTGCGGCCGGCCGCTGATGACCTTGTCGCGCTGCACTGCGGCCAGCGCACGATGCACCGCATCCTCACTGGTCGCATAGGTAATCAGAATGACCGGGACCGGTGAAGGTTTTTTGGCCGCACCGTTCACATCGACGCCATCCGGATGCCGTTGCACGATGGACTCCAGAGATATCTTCTGTTCCGCGAGCCTTGTGGCGATTGTTGCGGCAGTGCCTGCAAGATCGCGCGCCATCAGGCGGATATAGTAGCCACCCTCATGGCGTTCCATCGGCGCCTTGGTGGTGTCGCGCAACCGCTCCACCGGACGACCGAACGGCTTGGCGCGGATACCGCGGGCGACATCGGCGATGTCGGCGACCACAGCCGAGGCCGTCGCGCCGCCGCCGGCGCCAGGGCCAACCAGCGTGATCGGGGGAATCCCCTCGCCGTCGATCGCGACAGCATTGGTGACGCCCATCACCTGCGCGATCGAGGACGATTTCGGCACCATGGTCGGATGCACGCGCTGCTCAATGCCCTTTGCCGTGCGCACGGCAACGCCAAGCAACTTGACGCGATAACCGAGTTCCGCGGCGGCCTTGAGGTCTTCCGGCGTGATCGAGGAGATGCCTTCGACATAGACCGCGCTTTCGGCAACCTTGGTTCCGAAGGCGAGGCTCGCCAGGATCGCGAGCTTCTGCGCGGTGTCGTGACCATCGACGTCGAATGACGGGTTGGCTTCGGCGTAGCCGAGACGCTGGGCGTCCTTCAGGCATTCCTCGAACGACAAACCCTCCTGCTCCATCCGGGTCAGGATGTAGTTGCAGGTGCCGTTGAGGATGCCGTAGACGCGGTTGACGCTGGTGCCGGCGAGGCCCTCGCGCAGCGTCTTGATGACCGGGATCGCGGCACCGACCGCCGCCTCGAAATTCAGCGCGCCGCCGTGCTTCTCGGCGGCTGTGGCAAGCCGCAGCCCGTGCTTGGCGATCAGCGCCTTGTTGGCGGTCACGACCGACTTGCCGGCCTTCAGCGCGGTCTCGATCGCGGACAGCGCGGGATCGCCGGCGCCGCCCATCAACTCGACGAAGCAGTCGATGTTGGGATCCTCGGCCAGCGCCTGCGGGCTCTTCGCCCAGGCGACGCCGCGCAGGTCGAGGCCGCGCTTCTTGGCTTTCGAGCGCGCCGTGACGGCGACGACGCGGATGGGCCGGCCGCTGCGCTCGGCCAGCGCCCGTCCTTGCGTTTCGATGAGGCGGACGACATCGGCACCGACGGTGCCGAGCCCCGCTATGCCCACGTTCAGGGGTGCAACCATGAGATAAAGCAACCTGGAAGGATTAGCGTCGGTTGGCGAGAGGAACGACGTTGTGCAACGTTTCGATGCCGCTTTCAAGGAAGCGGCGCACGCCGCGCGCGGCCTGCCGGATGCGCTGCTCGTTCTCCACCATCGCGATGCGGACATAGCCTTCGCCATGCTCGCCGAACGCAACGCCGGGCGACACCACGACGCCGGATTTCTCCACCATCAGGGTCGCGAACTGCATGCTGCCGACCGCCTCGAACGCCTTGGGCAGCGGCGCCCAGGCGAACATCGAGGCCTGGGGCGGCGGAATGTCCCAGCCGGCGCGGCCAAATGACTCAACCAGCGCATCGCGGCGCTTGCGGTAGGTGTCGCGCATCTCGCGGATGCAGTCGTCGGGACCGTTCAACGCGGCGGTCGCCGCCACCTGGACCGGCGTGAAGGCGCCGTAATCGAGATAGGATTTGACCCGCGCCAGTGCCGCGATGATGCGCTCATTGCCGACCGCAAAGCCCATGCGCCAGCCGGCCATCGAGAACGTCTTCGACATCGATGTGAATTCGACGGTGACGTCGAGCGCACCGGGCACCTGCAGCACCGACGGCGGCGGATTGTTCTCGTCGAAATAGACTTCCGCGTAGGCGAGATCGGACAGGATGAAGATGTCGTGCTTCTTCGCGAACGCGACGAGATCCTTGTAGAAGTCGAGGTCCGCGACATAGGCGGTCGGGTTCGACGGATAGCAGACGATCAGCGCGATCGGCTTCGGAATCGAATGCTGGATCGCCCGCTCGACCGCCTCGAAGAACTGCGGCGTCGGCTCCGACGGCACCGAGCGGATCACACCGCCCGCCATCAGGAAGCCGAACGCATGGATTGGGTAGCTCGGATTCGGGCACAGCACGACATCGCCGGGCGCGGTGATGGCCTGGGCCACGTTGGCGAACCCCTCCTTCGAGCCGAGCGTCGCAACCACCTGGGTATCGGGGTTCAGCTTGACGCCGAAGCGGCGCGCATAATAGGCGGCCTGGGCCTTGCGCAGGCCGTTGATGCCGCGTGAGGCCGAGTAGCGGTCGGTCCGCGGCTTGCCCAGCGTCTCCTTGAGCTTCTCGATGACGTGGGCCGGGGTCGGCAGGTCCGGGTTCCCCATGCCCATGTCGATGATGTCGGCCCCGGCATTGCGCGCGGCCGCCTTGGCCTGGTTGACCTTCTCGAAGACGTAAGGCGGCAGACGGCGAATGCGGTAAAAATCTTCCATGGGACCCTTGCTCCGACAACCGCGATGCCAGAATCGTCCCCCTTTGGTTCGCTGCTGAAGCCGGCTCGGCCTCTTACAGAAATCGCACTGAATCAATGACTTAGAGCGAATTCAGGCGCACGATCGGGGGACTGCGGCCGGATCTGCGGTTGAATTGGGTTTCTTTTAGCACGGACGCCGGGCGGCGCCAGCGCTGATCGGCCAATCCCGCGCGCTCACTTGCCGCTTTGGGCGGCCGTCGCGGCCTGTGCCTGGGCCTGGCGATCACGCGCGGCAACCAGCTCCTGCTCGATCTTGGCCTGATCCGCCGGCTTGATCGTCGGATCGGCGCGGTCGGGCGGAAGGTCGTGCACCGGGAGGTAGCCGCTCGCATCCTTTTGCCGCGCCGGGGCATCGGCCGGCATGGCCATATCGGCAATCGTGCTCGAGCACCCGCTCAGCGCCAGCATCGACGCGAGCAGCGCTGCGGCCGCGAGCCCCCTGTTCATTCGATCGATCGGCATGCGCCGAATTGTCCCCAACAAGCTAGCGCGCACGTCGCACATTGCCGACACGGGTCGCACTGGTACGAGCCTTGCAGCGTCCCCGCTGCATTAATCCTGGCTTTAGCGGTTTCAAACCATTGTCGCCCGAAACGCTTAAAGCGTGAACAACAAAAGCGACCCCTGAGGCTTCAATATGACGGAACAAAGATTTTTTTATCGCACCGCAACAGAGCGAAACATCGGCTTTTGACCGATTTCCGCTACCGCACCGCGCGATGACGCCCCTCCAACGACGCGATATTGTCCCTCAGATGAGCAACGTCAGTACCGACACCCAAGCCACCCCGAAATTCAACGCCGAAGCGTTCGCCATGAACATCGCCCGGGCGATGGAGAGCAGCGGCCAGGCACTGGCGGCCTATCTCAAGCCGCGCCAGACCGGGGAAGTCCGCGACAAGCCGCCGAACGAGCTCGGTGAGGTCATCAAGACCTTCAGCGTGATCGCCGAATACTGGCTGGCCGACAAGGAGCGGGCCTCGTCGCTGCAGATGCAGCTCGGCAAGGATTACCTCGATCTCTGGGGATCGGCCGTGCGCCGCATGGCTGGCGAAGCCGACGCTAAACCCGCCATCGCGCCGGCTCCGCGCGACAAGCGCTTCCAGGATCCGGAATGGAAGTCGAATCAGTTCTTCGACTTCATCCTCCAGCTCTATCTGTTGACCGCGAAATGGGCGCAGCAGCTCGTCCACGACGCCGACGGAATCGACGAGCACACCCGCAAGAAGGCCGAATTCTACGTCCAGCAGATCACCAACGCGCTGGCGCCGTCGAACTTCGTGCTAACCAATCCGGAAGTGTTGCGCGCCACCGTCGAGACCAACGGCGACAACCTGGTCCGCGGCATGAAGATGCTGGCCGAGGATATCGAGGCCGGCCACGGCACGCTGCGCATCCGTCAGTCCGATCCGGCCAACCTCGAGGTCGGCGTCAACATGGCGACGACGGCCGGAAAGGTGATCTACCAGAACGACCTGATGCAGCTGATCCAGTATTCGCCGTCGACCGAGAACGTGCTGCGCACGCCGCTCTTGATCGTGCCGCCCTGGATCAACAAGTTCTACATCCTCGATCTGCGCCCCGAGAAATCCTACGTCAAATGGTGCGTCGACCAGGGCATCACGGTGTTCGTGATCTCCTGGGTCAATCCGGACAAAGAGCTCGGCAAGAAGACCTGGGCCGACTACATGACCGAGGGCCCGCTCACGGCGATGGACGTGATCGAGAAGGTCACCGGCGAGTTGAAGGTGCACACCGCCGGCTATTGCGTCGGCGGCACCATGCTCGCTTCGACGCTGGCCTACCTTGCCGAGAAGCGCCGCCAGCGCGTGACGTCGGCGACGTTCTTTGCCGCACAGGTCGACTTCACCCATGCCGGCGATCTCCTCGTGTTCGTCGACGAGGACCAGATTTCGGCGCTGGAACGCGACATGCAGGAATCCGGTGTGCTCGAAGGCAGCAAGATGGCGATGGCCTTCAACATGCTGCGCTCGAACGACCTGATCTGGTCGTACGTCGTGAACAACTACCTGAAGGGGCAGCCGCCCTCCTCGTTCGACCTGCTGCACTGGAATTCGGATGCGACCCGGATGCCGGCGTCGAATCATTCCTACTATCTTCGCAACTGCTATCTGGAGAACCGGCTGTCGACCGGCACGATGGTGCTCGACAACACCCTGCTCGATCTGTCGAAGGTGAAGGTCCCGGTCTACAACCTCGCCACGCGCGAGGATCACATCGCGCCGGCGGAATCGGTGCTTTACGGTTCGCAGTTCTTCGGCGGTCCAGTGAAGTATGTGCTGTCCGGCTCCGGCCATATCGCCGGTGTGGTCAATCCGCCCGCCTCGAAGAAGTATCAGTACTGGACCAACGACAACATCAAGGACATCAAGCTCGCCGACTGGCTGAAGGGCGCCGAGGAACACAAGGGATCTTGGTGGCCCGACTGGCGCGGCTGGCTGGAAAGCCATGATCCGGAGACGGTGCCGGCGCGCGTCGTGGGCTCGAACGGGGTGTCGGCACTCGAGGACGCTCCGGGCAGCTATGTCCGCGTCCGCGCGTAGCGCCAGGTCCTCGCGTAGCGCAAAGTCTTCGCGTAGCGCCAAGTCTTCCGCTCAGCTATAAACGGATGGTCCCGACGGTCGGGAATCGAATTCACGTGAGGGGGAGACGATGACGCGCGAACTGTTCTGGCTGTCGCTGACGGTGATCCTGACCGGGCTGCTGTGGATTCCCTACATCATCAACCGCTGCCAGGTGCGCGGCCTCTCCGGTGCCATGGGAAATCCCTCGCGCACCGACAAGCCGCACGCGGAATGGGCCAACCGGCTGATGTTCGCCCACGACAACGCGGTCGAGAACCTCGTGATCTTCGCACCGCTGGTCTTGATCCTCAACGCAGCCGACTACTCCACCAAATGGACCGTGCTGGCCTGCGCCGTGTATTTCTGGGCCCGCGTCGCGCATCTGATCGTCTACACGCTCGGCCTGCCCGTGTTCCGCACTCTGGCCTTCACGGTCGGTTTCATCGCCCAGGCGGTGCTGGCGATCGCGATCTTCAAGATCGTCTGAGCAACACCTTCGCGCCGGCCGCGGTGACGGCCGCGCCGGCGCTATTCCACGCCCTTGCGCACCACGATATGCAGCATCGTCGCAGGCGCCTCGTCGAAACTCTTGATCTCGCTGGTGTCGGTCGAGACTTGGGTCCACGCCCCTGACGCGGCGTAGGTCGCCGCCAGCCAGTCGGCGGCGGGATAATTGTAGTAGCGGCCGATGCTGTCGCGGCCATCGCCATGGCCGACCTTGTAGCTCGCGTAGAAGATGCCGCCGGGTTTCAGCGCCCGATGGATGCGGCCGAGGATGCCCGCCAATTCGTCGCGCGGCACATGCAGCAGGCAGGCGCTGGCCCAGACGCCGTCATAGGCCTCACGATCCTCGAGCTGATCGAACAGCATCGCCTCGACGGGATGGTTGATGCGGCGCGCCGCGACGTCGGCCATCTCGGGTGATCCGTCGGTCGCGCGCAGCACGAAGCCTTCGGCAAGCATGACCGCGGCATGATTGCCGGCACCGCAGCCGAGTTCGAGGATCGCGCCGCCCGGCGGCAGCAGCTTGAGAAAAGCTATCAGCCGGGCGGACGGTGCTTTCGCCCACCCGGCATAGGCCTCGGCATTGCGCCGGTAGAATTGCAGCGTGGCGTCGTCCACGATGCGCCCCTCGCCGTCAGCTGTCGGCCAGCCCGAGCATCAGCCGCATGTTCTGCACCGCGGCACCCGAGGCGCCCTTGCCCAGATTGTCGAGCCGGGCGACCAGCAAGGCCTGGCGGTGCTGGTCGCTGGCGAACACGTAAAGCTCGAGCTGGTTGGTCTCGTTGAGCGCCTCCGGCTCGATCTTTCCGCCCTTTGCGGCCTCGTTCTGCAGCGGCATCGCCGAGACGTATTTGCTGCCGGCGTACCACTTCGCCAGCACGGCCTGCAGGTCGGCACCATCAGGCTTGCCCGGCAGCGCGTCGAGCTGCAACGGCACCGACACCAGCATGCCCTGCCGGTAGTTGCCGACCGACGGGATGAAGAGCGGCCGCCGCGTCAGATGCGAGTAGAGCTGCATCTCCGGCACGTGCTTGTGCTCGAAGCCGAGACCGTAGAGATGGAAGGCCGGCGCCGAGCCGTCCTCGAAGCTCGCGATCATCGACTTGCCGCCGCCCGAATAGCCGCTCACCGCGTTGATCGTGACGGGATAGTCGGCCGGGAGCAGGCCGCCGTCGACGAGCGGACGCAGCAGGGCGATCGCACCGGTCGGATAGCAACCCGGATTGGAGACCTTCGGCGCGGTGCGGATCTTGTCGGCCTGGTCGGGCGCGAGCTCCGCGAAGCCGTAGGCCCAGTCGGGCGCGACGCGATAGGCGGTCGACGCATCGAGCACCTTCGGCGCCGAATTGCCCATCGTGTCGATCAGCGCGACGGTCTCCTTGGCGGCCTCGTCAGGCAGGCAGAGGATCACGAGATCCACCTCCTCCATCAGCGCCCGCTTGGCGCCCGCATCCTTCCGCTTGTCCTCGGCGATCTGCTTCACCGCGACGTCACCGATGGCGTGCAGCCGTTCCTGGATGCCGAGGCCGGTGGTGCCCGAGCCGCCATCGACGAACACGGTGGCCTTGGTCGCACCACTGCTGGTTTTCGGCTGGTTGGTGTCGATGACGGTCATGGCATGGTCCTTTCGAGCTCGTTCGTTTCGTTTAACACATCTGGCCGCGCCTGCGCCGCCAACGGGGATGGGCAGTTATCCCTGGATTGAGCGTCCCCTCGCCCTCGAGATCACCCCCTGCTCATGGAAACAGCGCGATCTGCTCCAGCCCGGTGGTTTCGGGCAAGCCGAACATCAGGTTCATATTCTGGATCGCCTGTCCGGCCGAACCCTTCACAAGATTATCGAGCGTCGAGAGCACGATGGCGCGGTTCTTGATCCGGTCGGCGACGACGCCGATCTGAACGTAATTCGAACCGCGCACGTTCTGCGTCTGTGGCAGCACGCCCTTCTTCGTCACATAGACGAACGGCTCGTTGGCGTAGGCCTTTTCCAGTTCGGCGCGCAAATCGTCCGGCGTAGCCCCGTTGAGCTTGACATAGGATGTGCAGAACTCACCCCGCGCCATCGGAATGAGGTGCGGGGTGAAGTTCACCGTCACAGCCGAGCCAGCGGCCGCGCCGATCTCCTGATCGATCTCCGCCGAGTGCCGATGGCTTCCGACCGAATAGGGCGACAACCCCTCACCGGCCTCGCTGAACAGCGTGTTCTGCTTCAGTCCGCGTCCGGCGCCGGTGACGCCCGACTTTGCGTCGATGACGATATCGTCGACGTCAATCAGCTTTGCCTTCGCCAGCGGAACAAGCGCCAGCAGCACCGCCGTCGGGTAGCAGCCGGGACAGGCCACCAGCCGCGCGGCCGTGACCTTCTCCCGGTAGAGTTCGGTCAGCCCATAGACGGCCTCGCCCTGCAATTCGAGCGCGCGGTGTTCGTGGCCGTACCATTGCGCGTAGCTGTCCTTGTTGCGCAGCCGGAAATCCGCGGACATATCGAGGATCTTGATTCCGGGATTGGCTTTCAGCACCGCAGCGATGATCTCCTGCGTCGTCCCGTGCGGCAGTCCGCAGAACACGGCATCGAGTTGCGTCCAGTCGACCTTTTCCCATTCCACGAGTTTTGGCAGGTCGAGCATGAAGAAGTGAGGAAACACCTCGCTCATCGCCTTGCCGGCATGGGTGTTGGCGGTCAACGCGGTGATTTCGGCATTCGGGTGCCGCGCCAGCAGGCGGACCGCGTCGGCGCCGGTGTAGCCGGACGCGCCCAAGATGCCGATTTTCTTCTTCGTCATTGCCCGCTCCTCGGAAGCATAGTCATCTCGTCTGCGAAAGCCTGCGGGCGCAGCTCGTGCATCAAGGCCGCGATGTCCCGGGCACCGGCTTCGGCCTGCAAAGCGAGCGTGTTGCCGACCGCCGCATAATCTGTCTCGGATTTGTGCTGGTTCAGCTTGAAGCTGCCCTCCACCTCTTCCACCGTCATCTCGAAGCCCACGATGGCCTTCTTCATCGCTTCCAGCCGCGCCGCCGTCATCTTGCCCGACACCCACGGCTTCTTCGGGAGTAGCCGCTCCTCGAACTTGGCGCTCAGCACGTCGATCTGAACGGCAAGCTCCTCATCCGACAACGTCCGCACCGATCCGGTCAGATGCACCGCCTGATAGAGCCAGGTCGGCACCTGGTCGGGCGACACATACCAGTCCGGCGAAACATAGGCATCGGCGCCGTTGACGGCCAGCAGCCAAGGGCTCCCGTGCGCCAGCTTTACCAGCGGATTGTGACGGGCAACATGAAACAGCGCCCGCGGCGTACCGTCGGCGGCGTAGGTCAAATAGAACGGCAGCGCCGAGGCGATCGGCTTGCCGCCGTCCCATGCGCAGGCGATGCCGAAACCGCGCGCTTCCGCGAAGCCGAGGCTCGCGGCGCGGTCAGGCTTGAAAGGCGGTGGCGTATACATGGTCGAAGCTCCTGCGTGACATAGGAGCCGCCAGATCGAACCGCGTGTCTTTTTTCAGGAGAGCGCCGCGGGATCGGGTCCGGCGGCAGAGGCGATGGTCTTAAACGCGAGCGACCGCCCATACCGCGAGAATGCGGCGGCGGCGGGCGATGATGATGGTCGCGGCGTTGATCATGGGCGCGGCTATAAGGCCGCGCCCGTTTTGCGTCAAGGAAAACAGTTCAGATCGCCGGATTCCACGGCGCCGGCACGACGCGGTAGCCGCTGCCGTCCTTGACCACATTGCCGAGGCCCGGGAACGGATAGTGGAAGCCCTGCACCTGGAGGCGCTCGGCAACCACCATGTCGTAGATCCGCCGGCGGGTCTTCTCCGCGACGTCGCCGTCCTGGTCGAAGAACGCATGCCAGCCGGGATTGGCCGCGAACAGGTTCGGATTGTTGGTGACGTCGGACTGGATGAAGACCTTGTCCGGGCCCGAAGCCAGCACGTAGGAGGTGTGGCCCGGCGTGTGGCCGACGGTCTCGACCGAGGTCAGGCCCGGCGCGATCTCCTTGCCCCATTCATAGGGCGTGACCTTCTTCTTCAGGCCGGCCTCGAAGATGTTGCGGTTGTTCTTGAACAGGCCCGCCATGCGGCCGGCCGGGGCCCGGCTCATCTCGCCGTCGTCCATCCAGAACTTCCATTCGGTCGCCGGCACCAGCACCTCGGCGTTCGGGAACGCCGGCGTGCCCTCGGCCGTCAGCAGGCCGTTCACGTGGTCGCCGTGAAAGTGCGAGATCACGACCATGTCGACATTCTTGGGATCAAAGCCGGCCGCGACGAAATTGTCGGCGAACAGACCGTTGGCCCCCTTCGTGCTGGCTTTCGCCAGCGCGCCGTTGCCGGTGTCGATCACGACCAGCTTGCCACCGGTGTTGAGCACCAGCGGCGCAAACCAGATCGACACCATGTCGCGCGGCATGAACGCCTTCTCCAGCGCCGCGTTGACATCGTCCCGCTTCGCATTCGGGATGAAGGAGTCTTCCAGCTTGAAGACGTTCTTGCCGTCAGAGACCACGGTGACCAGGATGTCGCCGACCTTGTAGCGATAGAAGCTCGGCGCCTGCTTGTCGGCGGCGGGCGCTGCGGCGGCCGCGGGAACGGCTGATAACAACGGTGCGGCGGCGATGCCCGCAGCACCTGCGAGAGCGTAACGTCGTGTCAATTCCATGTGTTGTCCTCCCAGTGAAACAGTGCTGCGCCCGGCGGAGCCGCGTCCGCTGCGGTGAGCTTCGATCAGCGCTTCAACAGTCGGGCGAAGGCGGCCGTGCGAGCAATTGTTCTTCCGCCTAACCCCTGCATCGTAGCGATATTCCTGACGCCGTTACACCACCCGCCACATCCACTCGACGACCTGGCCGATGACGTCGCCGAACAGCAGCAGCGCCGCGGACCAGACCAGGGCGGAGACGAAATTGGCGATCTGGAATTGCCAGTACGACATCTCGAAAATGCCGGCTGCAAGCGGCACCGAAGCGCGCAGCGGACCGAAGAAGCGGCCGATGAAGATGCTGGGTACGCCCCAGGTCTTCACGAAGGCCTCGCCGCGCGGCAGGATTTCGGGGTAGCGCGACAGCGGCCACATCTGGGCGACCTGCTCCTTGTAGCGATAGCCGAACCAGTAGGAGACCCAGTCGCCGAGCGCAGCTCCGATGCCGCCCGCGATCCAGATCGGCCAGAAGCTGATCCCGCTGACGCCGATCAGGGCGCCGATCGCGACCAGCGCGCCCCAGGCGGGCACCAGCAACGAGATGAAGGCGAGCGATTCAGCGAACGCCAGCAGCATGACGATCGGAGCGGCCCAGGCCTGGTGATGGCGGACGAATTCGGCCAGGGCCCGCGTAAAGTCTTCCATCTCGTCGAGTGCCTTCCGCTCCGTTGAACCCCGAATGAACCTTTCTAGCCGCACGCAGCCTAAGAACAGGTAAGCCAGCCCATTGCGTGACATCAAGTCACAAAGGCGGAGATCAAACGTGATTTCCCGTAAGGCCCCTGCGGTCCAGGCTGGCTGGCATCTCCCTCATAAGAAAAAGGAATCACTTGATGATCGGGTCACTGATGATGTGCGTCGGCGTTCTCGTCCTGTTGTTCGGAATGCTCGCGGGCATCGTTATGGGTATCCAGCACGACTTCACGTTGGGGCCGGCGCATGCGCATCTCAATCTCGTCGGCGGCGTGCTGCTGTTCCTGTTCGGCCTGTATTACCGGCTGGTACCGGCGGCAGGAACGATGTTGCTCGCCAAAATCCAGGGTTGGCTGCATATCGTCGGCGGCATCCTGTTTCCGGCCGGCGTAGCCGCCGTGTTGCTCAGGGGTCCCTCATTCGAGGCGGCGCCGATCGTGGGATCGCTGATGGTGGTCGCCGCCATGGCCCTGTTCACGGTCGTTGTATTCCGCACCTCGCGGGCGTAATCGCAGGCTCCTATCTACACAGGCGGCCGGGCCCTCCCGGTGCGGCCGCCCCCATTTGGCAGCCCATCCGTGGCATAGTCAGAGCAACCGATTCGCTGCGCCCAGATCGGCGCACCACTTGAAGAACCATGTCCAAACCACTGAAATCGAACGCAAAAAGCAAATCTGCCGACGATCTGTTCGGAGCCCCGGAACCGAAGGGACGCGCCCCGGCGAAGGCCGCTTCGCGGCCCACCGGAGGCGCCGAAGCCGGCTATACGGCGGCTGATATCGAAGTGCTGGAAGGGCTGGAACCGGTTCGCCGGCGTCCTGGCATGTATATCGGCGGTACCGATGAGAAGGCGCTGCACCATCTGTTCGCCGAGGTGATCGACAACTGCATGGACGAGGCGCTCGCCGGCCACGCCACCTTCATCGACGTGGAGCTCACCACCGACGGCTTCCTGACCGTGACCGACAATGGCCGCGGCATTCCGGTCGATCCGCATCCGAAATTCCCGAAGAAGTCGGCGCTCGAAGTCATCATGTGCACGCTGCATTCGGGCGGCAAGTTCGACTCCAAGGTCTACGAGACCTCGGGCGGTCTGCACGGTGTCGGCGTCTCCGTGGTCAACGCCCTCTCCTCACGGCTCGAGGTCGAGGTCGCGCGCAGCGGGCAGTTGCACCGCATGACGTTCGAGCGCGGCCATCCCAAGGGCAAGCTCGAAGACCTCGGCAAGGTCAACAACCGCCGCGGCACGCGGATTCGCTTCAAGCCGGACACCGACATCTTCGGCGCCAAGGCGGCCTTCAAGCCGCAGCGTCTGTTCAAGATGACGCGCTCGAAGGCCTATCTGTTCGGCGGCGTCGAGATCCGCTGGCACTGCGACCAGGAGCTGTTGAAGGGCGTCGAGGACGTCCCGACGGAAGCCAAGTTTCACTTCCCCGGCGGCCTGAAGGATTATCTCGCCGCGGCGATCCACGCCGACACGCTGGTGCATCAGGATATCTTCTCCGGCAAATCCGGCCGCAGCGGCGCGCATGGCGCGTGCGAATGGGCGGTGGCCTGGACCGCCGATGCCGACGGCTTCCTGTCGTCCTACACCAACACGGTGCCGACGCCCGATGGCGGCACGCATGAATCGGGCCTGCGCAGCGCATTGCTGCGCGGCCTGAAGGATCACGCCGAGCGCGCCGGTCAGGGCAAGCGCGCGGCCTCCATCACTTCGGAAGACGTGATGGTGGGCGCGGCCGTCATGCTCTCGGTGTTCGTGCGCGAGCCTGAATTCCAGGGCCAGACCAAAGACCGCCTCGCCACCGCCGAAGCGCAGCGCATCGTCGAACAGGCGATGAAGGATCCGTTCGACCACTGGCTGTCGGGCAATCCGAACCAGGCCAACCGGCTGCTCGATTTCGTGATCGATCGGGCCGAGGAACGGCTGCGCCGCCGCCAGGAAAAGGAAACCGCGCGCAAGACCGCCGGCAAGAAGCTGCGCCTTCCCGGCAAGCTCGCCGATTGCTCCGATGCCGGCACCGAAGGCTCCGAACTCTTCATCGTCGAAGGTGACTCGGCCGGCGGCAGCGCCAAGCAGGCGCGCGATCGCAAGACGCAAGCCGTGCTGCCGCTGCGCGGCAAGATTCTCAACGTCGCGTCCGCCGGCAAGGACAAGCTGACCGCCAACGCGCAGCTCTCCGATCTCGTTCAGGCGATCGGCAGCGGCACGCTCGCGCACTATCGCGAAGAGGATCTGCGCTATCAGCGCATCATCATCATGACCGACGCCGACGTCGACGGCGCGCACATCGCATCGCTGCTGATCACCTTCTTCTACCGGCAGATGCCGCGGCTGATCGACGAAGGGCATCTCTATCTGGCGGTGCCGCCGCTCTACAAATTGAAGCACGGCACCAAGTCGGTCTACGCCCGCGACGACGCGCACAAGGAAGAGCTGCTCAAGAGCGAATTCAACGCCAACGCCAAGGTCGAGGTGAATCGCTTCAAAGGCCTCGGTGAGATGATGCCGGCGCAGCTGAAGGAAACCACGATGGATCCGGCCAAGCGCACGCTGCTGCGCGTGGTGCTGCTTGCCGACGATCGTGAGGGAACCGCCGACTCGGTCGAGCGGCTGATGGGCACCAAGGCGGAAGCCCGCTTTGCCTTCATCTCGGACAAGGCCGAATTCGCCAGCGACGACCTGCTCGACGTCTAAAGCCCAACCAGCTGATTTGAAACGATTTTTCGGCCGCCTCCAGATCGGGGCGGCCGTTCTCGTTCGCGCTTTCGGAGAGTGCCTGCGGTTTCGTTTTCGGGCGGTTGTGTCTCACCCGCAACAGCATTTCCGGCGGAACCACGTATAGTCCTGACATGAGTTTCGGGAATCGGTGCCAGCGCACCCCCGTCAGCGACCCGATCGAACGCTAGTCGAGGATTTGAATATGAAGAAGATTTTGCTCGCTCTGACCGCGGTTGCTGCGATGACGGGTTCCGCGTCGGCTGCCGATCTGGCCGCCCGCCCCTACACCAAGGCTCCGGCCCCGATCGCGGTGGCGCCGAGCTGGACCGGCTTCTACATCTTCGGCGGTGGCGGCGGCGGCGTCTGGGACGCTGACACCGGTGTCCAGTCGACCGTCACGGGCGCGCCGATCCTCGGCTTCAACCAGCGCCAGGGCGGCGATGGCTGGTTCGGCACCGTCGGCGCCGGTTACGACTGGCAGACCGCCAACAGCTGGGTCCTCGGCGTGTTCGCCGACGGTCAATTCGGCAGCCTGAAGGGCACGATCCAGGATCAGGGTCCGTTCCTCGCTGGCAACATCAAGAACGACTACAGCTGGGCCGCTGGTGCGCGCCTCGGTTATCTGGTCGCTCCGAACGTTCTGTCCTACGTCAACGCCGGTTACTCCAGCTCGCACTGGAAGGGCACCACGCTGTTCAACACCGCGACCGCTCTTCCGGCCGGCCTGCACACCAACGGCTTCGACCGCAGCGGCTGGTTCGTCGGCGGCGGCGTCGAGAACAACCTGAACATCTTCGGCATCACCGCGCCGGGCTGGTTCATGAAGACCGAGTACCGCGCTGCCTACTACGACAACAAGAACATCTCGGAACTCGCCGACGTCACCAACATCTCGAACGGCCGCGACATCACGTTCAAGCCGTTCGTCCAGACCATCAGCACCTCGCTGGTCTACCGCTTCAACTGGACCGGTCCGGTTGTTGCCAAGTACTGAGCTGAGAACGGATCCCTGCTGATCTGGCAGACGAAGAGCCCCGGCATTGCCGGGGCTTTTTTGTTGCCCGAACCGCTTCGGAAACGATCGCGCGCAAGCCTCCTGGCGCAGGGCCGACCGGCCGCGCCCGATCTGGTCAGCGCTGTGGCGATCGGGCACTCTCGCGGCCGGATTCAAACCACAGCGGACAACAACAATGAGAAACGGACAGTTTGATCTCTCGGGCCGGGTCGCGATCGTCACCGGCGGCAATGGCGGCATCGGGCTCGGCATGGCGCGCGGCCTCGCGGATGCCGGCGCGGCGGTTGCCGTGGTCGGCCGCAACGAGGCGAAATCGAAGGCCGCCGTCGAGGATCTCGGCAAGCGCGGCGTCAAGGCGATCGCGGTGGCCACCGACGTCACCGACAAGGCCGCCGTCGCGGCGATGGTCGAGCGGGTTGTCAGTGAGCTCGGCCGCATCGACATCCTCGTCAACAACGCCGGCATGAGCATCCGCAAGCCGCCGCACGAGCTCGAGCTCGACGAATGGAGCCGCGTGATCGACACCAACCTCACCAGCGCCTTCCTGTGCTCGAAGGCGGCCTATCCGGCGCTCAAGGCGTCGGGCCACGGCAAGATCATCAATATCGGCTCCATGATGTCGATCTTCGGCGCGAGCTTCGCTGCGGCCTATGCCGCCAGCAAGGGCGGCATCGTGCAGTACACCCGCGCCTGCGCCAACGCCTGGGCCCCCGACAACATCCAGGTCAATGCCATTCTGCCCGGCTGGATCGACACCGATCTGACGAAGGGCGCGCGCCAGCAGGTCGCAGGCCTCCACGAGCGCGTGCTTGCACGCACGCCGGCGGCCCGCTGGGGGGCGATCGACGACTTCTCAGGGATCGCCGTGTTCCTGGCCTCGCCGGCGTCGGACTTCGTCACCGGCACCGCGATCCCGGTCGACGGCGGCTATTCGGTGATGGCCTGAAACACCGAATCCCTGAAACACAAGAGCCCCGGCGCTGGCCGGGGCTCCTGCATCCTGTTCGCCTCAGTCAAAACTCAATAGCGCGCGATCACCGGCGCGTCGAACTTGTAGTTCATGCGCACCACCGCCCATTGGATGTCGCGCGGCTTGGCGTCGAACGTGTAGGTGCCCGCAGCGGTGCCGGCGAGCTGATAGGTCTGACGCTCGAAGGCGGCGTAGTTGTATTCGACGCCGACGGTCCAGTTGCGGGTGATGCCGTATTCCCAGCCGGCGCCGACCGTCCAGCCGCTGGCCCAGTGGGTCTGGCTGCCGGAGCCGGTCGCCGGCGGAACGTTGTCGACGACGGACAGGCGGTTGTTCACGCCGGCATAGCCGCCCTTGAAATAGAGCAGATTGTTCTGGATCGCGTAGCCGGCACGGCCGACGATCGTTGCCATGACGTTCGAGCGCCAGCTGAATTGATCGTCGCGGGCGAGGCCGAACACCGTGTTGGTGACGCGGCCGGAATTGTCGAGCCCGGAGATCGTGCCCTCGACGCCGAACACGAAGTTGTTGGCCTGCCAGTTGTAGCCGATCTGACCGCCGCCCATGAAGCCTGAGCCGCGTTGCCGAAAGCCCTGGCCAGGTGCGAGATCGCCGAACGCCGTCGTGCTCGCACTGTTGATCCACTGCTCATTGGTCCAGGCGCCGCCGAGATGGCCACCAAGGTAGAAGCCGGACCAGTTGTAGACCGATTCCACATAGGCCGGCGCCTTGGTGTACGGACGGGCGGCAAGGTCGGCGGCTGATGCAGCACTGAGGCCGAGCGCCGTGGTCACGGTGAGCGCGGCGATGAATTTGGCACGAGACATGGTGGCATCCCCAGATTGTCTGATGGGGATGAGCTTTCCCAGAGAGACCCTTACCAAAAGCAAACCGCGGGAACCGGCCGCGCCGAATCCTTTTCTGCCGGTTTCGAATCATGTCGGCCTGTTGCAATCACGCAACTTCTAACGACCCCTTAAAGAGGCTGTTATCCTTGATAAATTCTATCCGCGCGCAACGTCCGTCAGCGCGCCGCCGGCGAATGGACGTGCTCCGGCCGCACCCCGACCGCGACCACGCGCGCTGTCAGCCCTTGCAGCCAGGGCATCGCGGTGATCAACCGCAACGCGAACGGCACCGGTTGATCGCCGCCCTTCAGCGCGGCGCTGATGATGTTGTTCTGCGCGATCACCTGCATGCGTTGCGTTACCCGCACCGGGAATTCGCGGCGCCGCCGCACGGCATCGAGCTCGTCCTCCGTCGGACAGCCTAGCGCGAGCTTGGCCGCCAGGATGTTGGCGGTCGCGACAGCGTCCTGCACCGCGAGGTTGACGCCGACGCCGCCGATCGGCGACATCGCGTGCGCGGCGTCGCCGATGCAGAGCAGTCCGGGACGGGTCCAGCGCGTCAGGCGATTGATCGCGACCGTGAGCAGCTTGACGTCGTCAAAACTCTTCACGTCGGCAATGCCGGCCTTGAGGATCGGCGCGAGCCGCAGCACGTCGTCGAGCAGCGCCGGCAATCCCCTCGCCTTCACGGCCTCGTATTGTCCCTTGGCGATCACATAGGCGCATTGCCAATAGTCGCCGCGGTCGAACGTCACCATCATCTTGCCGTGGTCGATGCGGGCGAACAGATTCTCGGTCTCGTCCCGGCGCCGCCCGACGCGAAACCACAGCACGTCCATCGGCGCGCCGATCTCCTCGACGTCGAGGCCGGCGCGCTCGCGCACGATCGAATGCCGGCCGTCGCAGCCGATGGTGAGATCGGCTTCGATCTCGATCGGACCATCGGGCGTGTTGACATGGACGCCCGCAACAGCGTCGCCGCGCCGGATCAGGTCGGTCGCCTCGGCGCTCATCAGCACCTTGAGCGAAGGGAAACGCTTGCCGCTCTCGCGCAGGAAATTGAGGAAGTCCCACTGCGGCATCATCGCGATGAACGGATATTTGACGCTGAGGCGGCTGAGGTCGGCGATCCGCACCGAGGTGCCGCCGAACATGCCGTCGAGCTTCTGGATGTCCTGGTGCGGCAGCTTCAGGAAGTCGTCGATCAGACCGAGTTCATCCATCACCTGCAGGGTCGACGGATGCACGGTGTCGCCGCGGAAGTCGCGGAAGAAGTCGGCGTGCTTCTCCAGCACCACGACATCGACCCCGGCGCGCGCGAGCAGATAGCCGAGCATCATGCCGGCCGGCCCGCCGCCGACGATGCAGCAGCGCACCTTCATCTGACGCGTGTTCGGCGCTGCCGGATTGCCTGCATCCATGATGCCTTCCCTACCGCTGCTTCGAGCCTCAGGCCTCGATTGTAACGCGGATCGGACGACAAGGATGCAAGGCTATCGCCTGAACGTCTTGATTTCCGACACGCTGCCGTCGCGATAGGTCAGCTCCACCGAAACCGATTTGGTCTGCGGCGCGAGCTTCAGATAGGGCTGCGCGTCGGACGGGATTGCGCTCGGATCGCGCGCATTGCAGGCCGGCATCTTCAACACCTTGTCGGGCACCGCGGTGTCGATCCCGATCCGCACCTCGCGGATTGCGCAGCGATACGACATCAGGTGCGTATAGTAGACGAGCAGCCCGTTGAACTCGCGGAACGACAGCCAGCTCGTCGCGGTCATGTCGAGGATCTTGCGCTGGTCGCGGATCAGCGCGGCGTCGGGATCGAACTTGATCGGGAACGGCCCCTGCATCTCGCCCTGCGTATCGACATAGCGGAGCTCGATCGTCGCCGCCGGCGCATCGGCCGGCAGCTCGATCGATGGATTGGGCATCCGCTTGCGCGTGCGCGGATCGAGCGTGTCCATGAAGCCGGTTTCGCGGAAATCGCCGCTATCGCCGATCCGCCAGGAGATGCCGAGCGTCGGATCGGCGATCGAGAACACGACGGTCCAGCCGCCATTGTGCCGCGAGAAGCTCGCGATCGGCGCGTTGATCGAGTCTTCCTTCGGCAGCTTCGGCACCGAGACCGGCGGCAGCGCGGCCACCTGCTGCGGCGGAGCGGACGGCTTGGCCGCCTCGGCCTGCGCCTCTGCCTTCCCTTTGGCGATCCCGTTCAGGAAAACGTCGTCGACCATCTGGTCGAAATAGACCGGGATCTGCTTGTGCTTCACGGTCTCGGCCATCTCGCTGACCAGGCGCCGCGTGCGCTGCGCGACCTGCACCAGGTTTTCACCGGGCTGCAGCAGCTCCCTGGCAAAGGTCCGCGTGAACACCGAATTGGGATTGGCGTCGTCGTTCGACAGGCGGTCGAGCGCGGTCTGGCGCGGCCCCGCCGAGAACACCGAGAACACGCCTTCGGGCAACTGCGTCATCGGCGCGAGGCCACCACCGCCGGCAACGGCGCGCGTGCCGGCGCGCTCGAACGGATTGTTGCGGCAGGCGTCGAACACCAGGATCGAGGTCCGCGCCTTCTTGTTCTGCAACCGCTCGATGATGCGGTCGGCGAGAACCGAGGCGTCGCGCACCAGCTCTTCCTGCCCTTCGGTGGCGGCCGGCACGTCGGTCGGCAGCAGGAAATTCTGGCCTGCGATCTCGAAGCCGTGACCGGCATAGAAGAAGAACGCGGTGTCGCCGGGTTCCACGGCGCGGTCGAAGGCGAGCAGCGTCTCGGAGAACGCCTGCCGGTTCAAATTCTCGGCCACCATGACGTTGAAACCGAGCTGCTTCAGCGTGTCGCCCATGGTGCGGGCGTCGTTGACCGCCTTCTGCAGCTTCGGCACGTTCCTGTAATCATTGTTGCCGATCACCAGCGCGACGCGCTTTTCAGCCTGGGCGGGCGCCGCCGATGCAACAAATGCGACCGCCAACAGGGTCGCTGAAAGTCTCGAAAGCCAGCTCTTCATCCCAATTCCCGCCTGCACGACAAGTGCGCCGCCCGTGCGATCGCCGCCTAATAGTCGGATCAGCCGTTTGGCCGGTTCAAGGCCGACGCCGGACCGCCGTCGTGCCCGCCCCTTTGGCGACCATCTCGGCCCCCATGAGGCGTCCCGTCCGTCCTAGGTCAAGTTTCTTTTTACGGCCCGCGTGATAGATTTCGGCTTCCGTCCGGCGCGAGCTCTCCGCACGTCCCAAGGGCACTCCAGGGGCTTTTTTCCGTGTACACATGGTCCACTGAGCAAGTCGATCCCCGCGATCGCTTCGACTATTGGCGCGAGGTGCGCGCCAAGGGGTTGTTCGGCGTCACCGCGGAACTCGAACCCGAGCGCCGCCGCGACTTTTTCGGCGAGTTCTCGCTGCGCCAGCTCGGCGATGCCGGGCTGGTCGAGCTGCGCGCCTCGCCCTACCGCGTCGAGCGGCGCGCCGGCGACATCGCGGACGCGCGCAGCGACAGCCTGTGTATCTACCAGCAGCTCGGCGGTGGCGGCTGGTTCGGCGGCGCGCGGCTCGATGAATTCGCGGTGCGCGACGGCATGTTCGCGACCAGCTATTCGGACCTGCCCTATCGCACCGCCCCGCTGCACGATGACGGCTTCCATTTGCGCATCATCAAGATTCCCGTGACGAACGTCGTCCCCGCGGGCGCCGAACTCGGCGAACTGGTCCCAAGGCCCGTGCAGGATGAGACCGCGCTGCAGCCGCTGCTGGAATCCTGCTTCCGCGACCTCATCGAAGGCCATGACGCCACCGCGGCGGATACGGCCCCGATGCTGCAGGCACTCGCCCATATCGCGCTGATCGAGCGCGGCATCATGCGGCCGAAGAGCCGGCTCGCGCAGCAGGCCCTGCGAAGCGCGCATCTGTCGCTGGCCCGCCGCCTGATCCGGCGACATCTCGCGAATGCGGCGCTGACGCCGAGCCTGATCGCCGGCCTGCTCGGCATCTCGGTCCGTCACCTGCACATCCTTTTCGAGGAAACTGAGAAGACTTTCTCGGAGACGGTCACCGCACTTCGGCTCGCGCAAAGCCGCCGCCTGCTCCGCGAGCAGTCCGGGCAGACGATCGCCGAGGTGGCGTTCGCCTGCGGCTTCGAGAGCCTCGCGACGTTCTACCGCCTCTTCAACGCGTCCGAAGCGATGACCCCGGGCGATTACCGGGCACGGGTGGCCTGACCCTCGATCCGGACCGGCCGGGACACCGGGCAGTTGCGGGTTGCTAAAGCGCTGTGATGCCCGTAATCGGGATTCCCGGCGTCACGTGCCGTCCTCGTCGTCCCCGGAATCCTGATGTCGAAGAAGATGATCAAGCCTGGACCCGACCTGCTGGCGCAGGTCAATCAGGCTTTTCTCGACTACGGCTATAGCGGGCTGTCGATGGTCGGGCTGGCCAAGGCCTGCGGCTTCACGCAGCGCGCGCTGTATTACTACTTCAGCAACAAGGAAGAGGCGTTTCGCGCCGTGATCGCTTGGCGCCACGTCGAGGACGTTGCGCTCGCGCTGGAGGCCGGCCGGTCCGTGCGCGCGAAGGGCGGCGGCGCGCTGGATATTTTTGCGACGATCCTCGACGTCCGCTACGGCGAGACGCGGCGCCGCCTCACCCAGTCGCCGCACACCGTCGAGCTCAATGCCGAAGCCTTCAAGCGCTGCCGCGATTTGATGATCAAATCCGCCGTCTCGTTCCAGGCCGATCTGGAAAGACTGGTGATCGACTTGCAGGCCGCACGGCTGTTGAAGCTGAACGGCGCGTTCAAGCCGGCGCAGATCGCACAGGCACTTGCGGACGGCGCACGTGCCGTCAACCAGGCGCTGCCGCCGATCGCCCGTGACGATTTCTCGGCCCGCTACCACCAGATGTGCGCGATGGTGCTCTACGGCTGCGCCGTGATGCCGAAGCGGAAGTAATCCGCAACGACGGCGCGCGCGCGGCCGTCGCCAATCAGCAAAACCCTCCCAACTGTCGACCGTCAGGGACCGGCCGGACCATTTCGCCGGACGGTGGATAAGTTTTGACGCTTGTTAGCCATTTCATATTTTACACGACTATATGAAATGTACGATATTGCTCGCAAGACCTTTGGAGACGTCACGAATGGCTGACATGGGACAAACCGACGACCCGGCCAACCGTGGCGCGATCCCGCGCCCTGCGAACCGAAGTGATCAGCCTGCGCGCATTGAGAAGATAATTTCCGGCGATTTCGCCAGAACCGCGCTGGCGCTTCGCCCCAACTCGGCACAGCCGATTTCCTTACCGGCGACGCGCGCTCTGATGCAGAGCGAGGGGTCATGCACGATGCGCAGCAAGCAAGAGGATCACAGCCCGGAAACGCCGTCCACCGGCCCGGCTCGCGCTCTTGCCGCCGATGCCGCGGAGCCGCGCGTGGACCAGACTGCAGCCCTCGCACTTGCGCGTCGGAGCTCTCCGACGACAAGCAATCACGGCTGGGCGCCGTTGCTCGAAGCCTGTCTTGCCGATTTCAAGGAGGCCACCGAGGCCGGTGACACCGCGAGCATTCCTGCGCTGGTCAAGATCGTCGCGGAGCTCGCGTTGATCGAGCGCGGCGCGATCAGGCCGGGAAGCCGCCGCGCCCAGCAGGCGCTGCGCATCGGCCGGCTCAGCTTGGCCCGCCGTCTGATCACGCGCCATCTCGCGAAGCCGGCGCTGTCGCCAGGAATGGTCGCCGAGATGCTCGGCGTCTCGGTCCGTTACCTGCACGTCCTGTTCGAAGCGACCGGGGCGAGCTTCTCGCAGACCGTCGCCGCCCAACGCCTGAGCGAGAGCCGCAGGCTGCTTTGCGAAAAGCCGCCGCGGCCGATCGCCGATATCGCCCTCGCCTGCGGGTTTGGCAGCCTCGCCACCTTCTACCGGGTCTTCAGCGCGTCCGAAGGCCTGGCGCCGGGCGAATACCGGGCTGCGGGGCTTTAGGACGACGGCACTGCGCTCGCGTCGATCCAACGCGGCCCGTGCAGCATGGTGCCGAGCGGCCACACCTGCGCTCATTTCTGCGGCAGGTGCGGTTTGGATCGACGGCATGCGCGCACTGAGAAGACAGCGCACGACCGTCGCGCGAGAAACATGCAGATACAATGGGGTGCGGGGCAAGTGATGATCGGAATCGGCGGCAGGCTGACGATGTGGCGCGGCGCGCTGCTCGGCTCGGCGTCACTGATTGCGATGGCCTCCACGGCCGAGGCGCAGGTGAACTGCACGGGCCTCGGCACCGCGAACGTGGTCTGTGACGCCGCCCATCCGTCGGACGGCGGGCTCAACACGAGTTTCAACGGTGATCTCACCGTGAACGTCAACGCCGGCGCCGGGATCAACTCCGGCGGCGTGGTCGTAAGCGCCTCCGGCAGCATCACGTTCAATCACAACGACCCTGCCGGCATTACGGGATCGATGTACGACGGCATCCAGCTTCTCGGCAGCGGCGCCCCGATCACCTACACGGGATCGGGCGACGTCGCCGCCAACTGGTACGCGATCCACGTCTCGGCCAGCGGTCCGGTCTCGATTACGCAGACCGCCGGCACAATCTCCGGCGGCACCGGAATCGATGTCGTGAGCGCGGGACCGGGGGGTAGTGTCAACATCAACACGGTTGGCAGCCGGATCGTGACACCGAATGGCATTGGAATCTTCGTCGACACCAGGGGCAGCCAATCCGACGTCACGATCGCAACAGGCGCGGTGACCGGCAACACAACCCAAGCCGGCGGCGCGATCTACGTCCGGATGGGACAGAACAGCCAAACTGCGCGCAATCTTTCCGTCACCACCAACGGCGCGGTCGTCGGCGGCATCTACCTCCAGGACGGCGGCACCGGGACCGTCGACCTCACCACCAATGCGAGCGTCCTTGGCGGGATCACCCTCCTGGCCAACAATTCCGCCAACGCCAGCGCGTTCACGGTGAAGCTCAATCAGGATGTCACCGGCAACGTCAGCCTGCAGAACTACGGCACTGGCACCAACACGGTCAGGACCCGCGGCATCACGGGCGGGACGCTCTCCGTGTCCGGCGGCGGCGGCGTCAACAACAGCCTCGTCGTGGACGGCAATATTGCCAAGGGAAACGGCCCCGACGCGATCTACTACGGCGCCCTGGCGACCGTCGGTTTCTCTCGTGCTAGCGGCACCAATACCGCGACCTTCAATGGCGACATCTCCGGAACCTTCGACACCAGGACCTCCACCTCACCTTCGGCCGGTGGCAGCGTCGCCGGCCTGTCCGCCGGGCTGGGAAGCACATCCAGCAACGGCTCAGCGGCGCTGAACGTCAACGGATCGATCACCGTCACCGGCATGACGCCGTCCGGCCAAGTCGCAAATGTGACCGGAGCGTCCCTCGGAGCCTCCGGCGTGGTCCCGGTCGACTTCAATCTGCACGGCGCAGTGACAGCAACGTCGATCAGCGACACCGCGTCGAGCGTCGTCGGCATCAACGTGGGACAATACAATCTGGCCGCGACGCGGCTGACCGTCGACGGTGCCGTGACGGCCACCGCGATCGGCGCCGGCAGCACGGCCACCGGAATCAGCGCCTCGAGCACCAGCTTCGCTCCGACCAACGTCAACACTGGCACCATGACCGTTCGAGCCAATGGCGACGTCACCACCACCTCCGACGGCGCCGCGACCGGCGTCATGCTGACCCGCGGCGACACCAGACGCGCTGCCGACATCGCCGGGCTCGGCGGCATCGATCTCGTCACCAAGGGGACCGTGAGCGCCACCTCGACGAGCGCGGCGGCGATCGGCATCAGCGGCGTCATCGTCAATGGCGCCGACAATTCCGCAACGTTGGCGCTGCGCGCCGAAGGCAACGTCATTGCGAACGGCAAGGCTGCCGGCAGCTACGGCATCTTTGCCCAACGCGATGGTCTCGGCGACATCAAGATCGATGCACTGGCCGGCGTACAGAGCTCCGGCATCGGCATCTCCGCATCGCGCTCGACCCCAGGCAACATATTCATCACGACCGGCACTTTCGTCACCGGCACCACCGGTATCGTGACGTCGGGCGGCACCACCACGCTGATCGCCAACGGCACCATCACCGGCACCGGCGGCACCGCCATCCAGTTCGGCGGCACCAACGATTTGCTGCAAGTGCAGTCCGGCGCCGTGTTCAACGGCAACATCGTCGGCAGCGGAACCAGCATCGTGCAGTTCGGCGGAACGACCGCGTCGAGTTTCGACCTGTCGAAACTCGGCAGCGGGTTCGCCAATTTCGGGATTCTTGCAGGCTCGAACTGGAGCTTTACCGGCAGCAACTCGAACTTTGCCGGGATGGTCAACGTCGACAGCACGTTCATCCTCAACGGCGCGATGCCGAACGCCAGCGTCACGGTCGGCCCGACCGGCACGCTCGGCGGCAACGGCACCATCGGCAACGCTGTCATCAGCGGCACGCTGTCGCCCGGCAATTCGCCGGGGACGATCACGATGGCGAGCCTGACCATGACCGCGGCGGCGACCTATCTGGTGCAGGTCACCAACACGATCAGCGACAAGACGATAGTGACCGGCACCGCCAACCTTGCCGGCAACGTCGTGGTCGATCCGCTCGAGCGGATTACGAAAAAGACCACCTACGCGATCGTCAGTGCGGGAACGCTGAGCGGCACGTTCGGCTCGGCAACCCTGCTGCTCGCCAACAACCTCGCCCGCAATCCGGTGCTGAGCTATGTCGGCAACGATGTGCTGCTGTCGGTCGATCCCGGCATGCTCTCCCCGATCCTGCCGGCCAATGCCGGCATCAACCACAGGGCCGTCGCCGGTGCGATCGACAACAGCCTGCTCGGCGGCGCCAACCTCTCCAACGCGTTCAGCGCGATCTTCAAGGTCTCGGGCGACAACCTCCTGAACGGCCTGACCCAGCTCTCCGGCGAGACCGCCGCCGGATCGCAGCAGACCACCTTCAACGCCATGAACCAGTTCATGGGCACGATGCTCGATCCCTTCGTCGACGGCCGCGGCGCGGCGGCGGTGCCGGCCGGCGCCACGGCCTACGTTGACGACAACTCGCTGGCCTATGCAGCGAAGTATTCGACCAGTGACGCCGCCGCCGCGATCTATCGCAAGGCGCCGATTGCCGAGAGCTACGATCCGCGCTGGAGCGTGTGGGCGGCGGCCTACGGCGGCTCACAGACCACCGACGGCAACGCTGCGCTCGGCTCGAACAACACCACGAGCCAGGTGTTCGGCACCGCCATCGGCGCCGACTACCGCTTCTCGCCGAACACGATCGCCGGTTTCGCGCTCGCCGGCGGCGGCACCCATTTCAATGTCGCCAATGGTGGCGGCGGCCGCTCCGACCTGTTTCAGGCCGGCGCCTTCGTTCGGCACACTATCGGCGCGGCGTACCTCGCTGGCGCGCTGGCCTATGGCTGGCAGGACGTCACCACCGACCGCACCGTGACGGTCGGGGGTCTCGATCGCCTGCGCGCCGAATTCAACGCCAACGCCTGGTCGGGCCGCGCCGAAGGCGGCTATCGCCTCATTGCGCCGTGGATCGGCGGCGTCGGCATCACGCCCTATGCCGCCGGCCAGTTCACGACATTCCAGCTGCCAGGCTACGCCGAACAGGCCATCGTTGGCGCCAACACCTTTGCGCTGGCCTACAACGCGAAGAGCGTCACCGACAGCCGCAGCGAGCTCGGCCTGCGTGCCGACAAATCCTTCGCGCTCTCCAATGCGGTTCTGACGCTGCGCGGCCGTGCCGCCTGGGCGCATGATTTCAACCCCGACCGCAGCATCGCCGCGACGTTCCAGACCCTGCCCGGCGCGAGCTTCGTCGTAAGCGGTGCAGCGCAGGCCGCAGACTCCGCCCTCACCACCGCCTCCGCCGAACTGAAATGGGCCAACGGCTGGTCGGCGCTCGCAAGCTTCGAGGGCGAATTCTCCAGCACGACCCGCTCGTATGCCGGCAAAGGCGCGGTCCGTTATGCCTGGTAGGGCAGCCCGCCCCGCGGCGGCGCCGCGGCCGATTTAAGGGGAAAAGCGGCGCGAAGGCCCTCGCCGGGGCCCCTCCGTCGGAGGCCCGGCCGGTGATTCATTTGACCGCCAAATGACGGAAACGACGGTTATTTTGGCGAAAACGTTAAGCTTTTTCGGCTCTCCGGCTGGTTCCAAGATTGACTTTACCGCTTTCGCCCCTATGTTGCGGGCAACGCGGCCCTCGGATCGAAACGCGATTCGTCAGGTTTGCCGTCCGTCAGCGTTAGTCAGAGCCCCCGAGCTTTATAGAAAAGCGAGCCGTTTCGGGGCCGAACGCGACAGCCTTTTACCTGCGATGCCGAACGGCGGTTTCGACCAGAGGCTCAATGTCTTTTTCCAATCTAGGCCTGTCCGATAAGGTCCTCGCCGCAGTTGCGGCTACCGGTTACACCACCCCCACTCCCATCCAGGAACAGGCAATCCCGCACGTCCTCGCCCGGCGCGACGTCCTCGGCATTGCCCAGACCGGCACCGGCAAGACCGCTGCCTTCGTCCTCCCGATGCTCACTTTGCTCGAGAAGGGCCGCGCGCGGGCACGCATGCCGCGCACCCTGATCCTCGAGCCGACCCGCGAGCTTGCCGCGCAGGTGAAGGAGCAGTTCGACAAATACGGCGCCGGTCAGAAATTGAACGTCGCCCTCCTGATCGGCGGCGTCTCGTTCGGCGACCAGGACTCCAAGCTGATGCGCGGCGTCGACGTCCTGATCGCAACGCCCGGCCGCCTGCTCGACCACACCGAACGCGGCGGATTGCTGCTCACCGGCGTCGAGCTGCTGGTGATCGACGAAGCCGACCGCATGCTCGACATGGGCTTCATTCCCGACATCGAACGCATCTGCAAGCTCGTCCCGTTCACGCGGCAGACCCTGTTCTTCACCGCGACGATGCCCCCGGAGATCAGCCGCATCACCGAGGCCTTCCTGCACAATCCGGCCCGGATCGAAGTCTCCAA
>DASVOL010000854.1:0-3883 GCA_036383375.1 Bradyrhizobium sp.
CCTGATCCATCCGCCGGTCGGCATGAACGTGTTCGTGATCAAGAGCGTCATCAAGGACGTCAACATGTCGACGATCTTCGTCGGCGTGCTGCCGTTCGTGATCACCGATCTGATCCGGCTGGTGATCCTGATCCTGTTCCCACTGCTCGCGACCTGGCTGCCGCAGCGCATGATAGGTTAGGCATGATCCCGGAAAAGTGGGACCCGGTTTTCCGAAAGGATCATGCCTAAAAATATAGGTTCTTCATGACACCCGAGCTCCACACCAGATACGTCTTCACCATCACCGCCCGGATCGCCGAGGTCACCTCCGCCGGCGACATCGGCACCGGCGTCCGCCGCATCATTCCGATCATCGGCGGTGAGGTGAAAGGCGAGGGGATCAACGGCAAGGTGCTGCCCTTCGGCGCCGACTTCCAGATCATCCGGCCGAGCGAGCTGATCGAGCTGGAGGCAAAATACGCCTTCGAGACCGATGACGGCGCCGTCGTCTATGTCGAGAACAAGGGCATCCGCTTCGGGCCGGTCGATCTGCTCGAGAAGCTCAAGCGCGGCGAACCGGTCGACCCGAAGCTGATCTATTTCCGCACCGTGCCGAAATTCGAAACCGGCGCCGAAAAGTACCGCTGGCTGATGGAGCACATCTTCGTTGCCTCCGCCGCCCGCCACGCCGACCGCGTCGTGATCGACGTGCATCAGGTGCTGTGAGCGGAAGTCGCGGGGCGAGAACGCCGAAGTACGACCCACAGGCCGAGCCACACATTCGGTGTCGTCCCTGCGAAAGCAGGGACCCATACTCCGCGGCCTGTGTTGCGAACGGGACTCGTCGTTCCGCCGTCGCGCAGCGATAACCATTTGTGGTTATGGGTCCCTGCTTTCGCAGGGACGACGGGTGGAGGGAGTTGCGCGCGCCAACTCCATCACCGTCATGTCCCGCCTTGACTCCTGCGATGATAGTTATAAAACATAACTATTCTGAATAGGAAACAATAACGCCATGGGAAACGCTGCCGACGCGGGTGATGCCTCGCTGCTCAGGATCGAGACGCGAGGGGCGGTGCTGACGGTCGGGCTCAACCGGCCCTCCAAGCGCAATGCGCTGAACGACGGCATCATCCTGGCGCTGCGCGATTGTTTTTCCGCGATTCCCGATGCGGTCGGCGCCGTCGTCATCCATGGCGTCGGCGATCATTTCTCGTCCGGCCTCGATCTCTCCGAACTGACCGAGCGCGACGCCACCGAGGGGCTGGTGCATTCCCAGATGTGGCACCGCGTGTTCGACCGCATCCAGTATTGCCGCGTACCCGTGATCGCCGCGCTGAAGGGCGCGGTGATCGGCGGCGGGCTGGAGCTTGCCTGCGCGGCGCATATCCGGGTCGCCGAGCCGTCGGCCTATTTCGCGCTGCCCGAGGGCCAGCGCGGCATCTTCGTCGGCGGTGGCGGATCGGTGCGGCTGCCGCGCTTGATCGGCGTGCCCAGGATGGCGGACATGATGCTGACCGGCCGGGTCTATTCGGCGACCGAGGGCTTAGCCTACGGCTTCTCGCAATATCTCACCGAGGCCGACGGCGCGTTGCCCAAGGCGCTGGAGCTTGCCGAGCGCGTCGCCGCCAATGCGCCGCTGACCAATTTCGCGGTGTTGCAGGCGCTGCCGATGATCGCCGAGGCCAATCCGCAGACCGGCCTCTTGATGGAATCGCTGATGGCGACGGTGGCGCAGAGCGACAAGGAAGCCAAGAAGCGGATCCGCGCCTTCCTGGATCGCAAAACCGCCAAGGTGAAGCCGACATGAACGTCACGTTGTCTGCGTCCACTGCGAGTGCGCATCCGCTACGCCCGATCTCGTTCGGCAATCCCGACGTTACAGTCGAGCGCCGCGACGACGGCACGATCTACCTTCGCCCCAAGCTCAATCTCGCCGATTACCCCGTTCGACTCACCGATCGGCTACATCACTGGGCAAAGGCCGAGCCGAGCCGGGTGTTCATGGCCGAACGTGCAGCCGGCGGCGGCTGGCGCCAGATCAGCTACGCGCAATTGCTGGAGACGACCCGACGCATCGCGTCCGCGCTGATCGCGCGCGGGCTGTCGGCCGAGCGGCCGATCGTGATCCTGTCGGGCAATTCGATCGATCACGCGCTGATCGCGCTCGGCGCGCTCTATGCCGGCATTCCGTTCTGTCCGGTCTCGCCGGCCTACTCACTGGTGTCGCGCGACTACGGCAAGCTCGGCTTCGTCATCAAGCTGCTCACGCCGGGCCTCGTCTTCGTCGACGATGCCGACAAATTCGCCGACGCCCTGCGCGCCAATGTCGGGCCCGGTGTCGAGATCGCGGCAAGCCGCGGGACCGTGCCCGGCCGCGAGGTGACGCGGCTCGCCGATCTGATCGCAACGCCGGAAGAGCCGCGGCTCGATGCGGCCCATGCCGCGATCGGCCCGGATACGATCGCAAAGTTCCTGCTGACGTCGGGCTCGACCGGCAATCCCAAGGCGGTCATCAACACCCAGCGCATGATCTGCGCCAACCAGGTGATGCTGCGCGAGACGCTGGCGTTCCTGAAGGACGAGCCGCCGGTCATCGTCGACTGGCTGCCGTGGAATCACACCTTTGGTGGCAATCACAATGTCGGGCTGACGCTGTTCAATGGCGGCTCGATGTATCTCGACGAGGGCAAGCCAATGCCTGGCGGCATCGAGGAGACCGTGCGAAACCTGCGCGAGATCTCGCCGACGGTTTATTTCAACGTGCCCAAGGGCTACGAATCGCTGCTGCCCTATCTGCGCGACGACGCAGGCCTGCGAGCGAAGTTCTTCGAGCGGCTGCATGCGATGTTCTTCTCGGGCGCCGCGCTGTCGCCGTTCATCTGGAACAGCCTCGATGCGCTCGCGGTGCAGGAGAAGGGCTATCGCGTGCCCATGCTGACCGGGCTCGGCGCCACCGAGACCTCGCCGTTCTTCATGTCGGTGCGGCCCGATACCAGCCGCTCCGGCCATGTCGGACTTCCGGTGTCGGGCAATGAGGCGAAGCTCGTGCCGAACAACGGCAAGCTCGAGGTGCGTGCCAAGGGCCCGAACGTGACGCCCGGCTATTGGCGGCAGCCCGAGCTGACCGCCAAGGCGTTCGACGAGGAAGGTTATTACAAGTTCGGCGATGCGCTGAAGCCCGCCAACGCCGGCGATCTCGATGCCGGTTTCGATTTCGATGGCCGCATCGCCGAGGATTTCAAGCTGGCCAGCGGCACCTGGGTCAGCGTCGGGCCTCTAAGGGCGCGCTTCGTCGGCACCTGCGCGCCGCTGGTGCGCGACGTCGTGATCGCGGGGCTCAACCGCGACGAGCTAGCGGCCATCGTGATCCTCGATCTCGACGGTTGCCGCCTGATCAATCCGGCGCTGGTCGCCAGCGACATAGCGGCTGCGGCCAATGACCCGCTGGTGCGTGCCGCCTTCCGCGAGCGCTTCGCGCGGGTCCTTGCGAGCGCCACGGGTTCGTCGAACCGGATCGCGCGGGCGATCCTGCTCGACACACCGCTGTCGATCGATCGCGGTGAGGTCACCGACAAGGGCTCGATTAACCAGCGCGCGGTGCTGGAGCATCGCACTGACATCATCGAAGCGCTCTATGCGCCGGTGCCGCCGGCATCGGTGATCAAGTCAGTCTGACCATTCAAGGAGAGAATGCCATGCAGTTGAAGGACCAGGCCGCCATCGTCACCGGTGGCGCATCGGGATTGGGTGCGGCGACCGCGCGCCGGCTAGCCGCGCAGGGCGCCAAGGTCGCGGTCTGCGACCTCAACGCCAAGCTCGCCGAGAGTGTCGCCGCCGAGATCGGCGGCATCGCTGTTGTCTGCGACGTCGCCGATGCGGCCGCGGCCGAAGCCGCGGT